>NZ_JBNAJY010000027.1:0-21994 GCF_052047595.1 Candidatus Pelagibacter sp. HIMB1715
TTCTTGCATCAACAATTTTTTTATTTTTCAATTCAATATTTTTTAAAAAAAATAATATACTATCTAATTTTTCTTTCTCAATTTTATCAGGTAGTTTAATTAAAAAATTGTTTTTTAATTTTAAATCCCATCTATTTGATTTATAATAGTATAAAAATTCTATTTGCGAATACTCAATATTCGATTGGTCAATAATTTTTTTCATTTTTAAAATTTCGTTTATTTTGGGATTTCCAAATATATATGGTAGCTCAATGTCTGTATAATTATTATCAGTTAATTTACCATTATTTCCAACTAAGAAAAATTTTTCATTTTTTTTTATCCTTGCAATAAAATCTGTTTTCTTAATTTTAATATCAATAGAGTAAGGATATTTTTTTATAACTTCAAACTCCTCAACTAAAGAATTTATCTCAACTTTATTTTGAATTTGTTTTTTATTTATAAAAAAAATATTTTTCAAGTTTAAAGTATTTATATTGTTTAAAATTATATTTTGATCATTTTCCTTTAAACCAAAAATATTTATGTTTTTTACTTTTTCTAATTTTAAATTATTTATTGAATTATTGCTTACTGAACCTACTAAAATTAATAAAAAAAAGTAAATTAATATTTTTTTACTTTTTCTTTGTTGCATCTTTTAAAATCCATTCAATTAATTTCAAAAAACTGATTCCTTCATACGAAGCTATTTCAGGTACGAGAGATAATTTTGTCATACCTGGTTGTGTGTTAATCTCTAATAGATAAAATCTTCCCTTAAAATATTTAAAATCTGATCGTGTTACACCAGAACAACCAATAATTTTGTGTGCTTTAAACGCAATATTCAATATTTGATTTAATTTTTTATTTGGTAAATCAACAGGGATTATATGTTTAGTTTTTGCATTTGTGTTGTACTTTGCTTGATAATCATAGAAAGCTCTTTTAGGTTTTAATTCAATTGCTCCAAGTTTTTTATTACCCATAATTGCTACTTGAATTTCTCTTCCTCCAATAAATTCCTCAATCATAATTTTTTTGTAATCTTTTAATGATTTAACTTTTTGTGTCAGATTAGATTTGTTGCATATAAAAACATTAACACTTGAACCCTCATTTAAAGGTTTTATGACAACAGGAAATTTTAATTTTGACTGAATTTGTTTTATTAAGGTAGATGATTTATAACCATAATTATAAACAAAAAATTTTGGTGTATTAATTTTATTTTTTATAAATATTTTTTTTGAAATTTCTTTATCCATAGCTAAAGATGAAGCAATAACACCAGAATGGGTATATGGAATTTTAAATTTCTCTAAAATACTTTGGATATATCCATCCTCTCCAAATTGACCATGCAATGCATTAAAAATTATATCAGGTTTAAATTTTTTGATATTTAAAGACAAAGATCTATCTGGTTCAGAAATCTGAATTTTATAACCATTTTTTTTCAGCTCTTTGGCAACCTGTTTACCTGTATCAAGACTTATTAATCTCTCTTCTGATATTCCACCTGAAAGTATTAGTATTTTTTTTTTCAATTTATTCTAAAATTTTAATTTCAGTTTCTAACTTTACACCTGTTTTCTCAAAAACATTTTTTGACACATATTCAATCAAACTCTTCATATCTTTAAATTTAGCATTACCTTTATTTACAAAAAAATTACAGTGTTTTTCTGAAATATATGCATCACCAAAAGAAATATCTAATGGAACAGACTCTTTTATTAATTCCCAAACCTTTTTTTCAGATTGATCTAAAGGGTTTTTAAAAGTGCTTCCACTGGTTTTAATTCTTGTTGGTTGTGTTTTTTCTTTTTTTTCTTTTAAAAAATTCATTTCATTTTGGATTAATTCTTTTTCTTTCTTAAACCCTTTAAAGGAGGCACTTAAAAAAATAAGGTCATCAGATAAACCGCTATCTCTGTATTTAAAATTTATATCTTTTACAGGTATAGTTACTATCTGGCCAGATTTAGTAACTGCTTGAATCGAAATTAGAATATCTTTAAATTCTCTATTAAAACAACCAGCATTCATTTTAATTCCACCGCCAACTGTGCCTGGTATACAAGACAAAAATTCAAAACCACCTAAACTATTTTCTAATGCGAATTCTGATAATGCTTTGTCGCTAACAATACTTCCTGCAATAATTATATCATCTGACAGAACTGATAAATTATTAAAATTATTTGCAAGCTTGATTACTACACCGTCATATTTGTCGTCAGTTATTAATGTGTTGGATCCTCCACCTAAGACAAAGATATTCTCTTTATTTTCTATAATTTTTAAAAATTTGATTAAATCTTTTAAATTATCTGGTTTAAAATAAATTTTTGCTTTACCACCAATATTAAACCAATTTTTTTTTTTTAAATCACAGTCTAGCTTTAGGTTTTGACCAAACTCCTCTGACAGTTCTTTCATATTAGTTTTCATAATAAATATTTGGGTAATTCTCTCATCCAGCTTGAAATTGAACCAGCGCCCATACCAATGACAATTTTTTTTCCATAAATATTACTTTTTACATATTTTGCCAATTGCAGTTGATCCTCGATCATCAATAATTCAACCCTCGAATTTTTAATAATTTGTTTTGCAAAACTAAGATAACTAAATCCAAGTTTCATTTTTTCACCGGCATTATAAATTGGAAATAAAATTACTTTATCAGCATCTCTAAAAGCGTAACTAAACTCTTTTTTTAAATCTTTTACTCTTGATATTCTATGGGGTTGAAAAATACATATCTTCTCATAATCTTTATAAACTTTCATTACCCCATTAAGTACTTCTCTTATCTCAGTCGGATGATGTGCATAGTCATCAAAAAAATCAACATTATTAAAAGAAAAAATCTTATTAAATCTTCTTTGAACACCTTTGAAATTTTTAAGTCCTTTTTTTATATCAAATATTGATATTCCGACAGTCAACGATACTGCAAGAGCCGCAACTGCATTTTTAATATTATGATTTCCTAAAAGAGGAACTATTATATTTTTTAAGAAACGATTTTTTTTATTTGGTAATTTTATTAATAAATCAAATTTTGAAAATTCTTTATATTGATTTATATTTTTTATAGAAAAGTTTGATTTAGGATCTTCACCATATGTATAAAAATTTTTCTTTTTAATATTTTTAATTAAATTTTTATTATTCTTATCATCTAAACAGATAAATGATTTTCCAAAAGACGGAACCTTCTCAACAAAATCAATAAAATATTTATTTAATTTTTTCATCGAATTATAAAAATCCATGTGCTCTCTATCAATGTTAGTTATTATAGAGTAAGTTGGTGGAATAAATATAAAGCTACCATCAGACTCATCTGCCTCTAATATAGACCAATCACTTTTACCTAATTTTGCCGTATTATTAATTGAATTTATAACTCCTCCATTAATAATCGTAGGGTCTATTTTTGTATTTTGAAAAATTGATGCAATTAAAGAAGTAGTTGTTGTTTTGCCGTGAGATCCGACAACTACAATATTTTTAGAGAGAGACACAATGTTTGCTAGCATTTCGCCTCTTTTGTATATTGGTAGACCTTTTGATTTTGCTTCAATTAATTCTGGATTATTTTGTTTAATCGCTGATGAAACAACCAAAATTGTAGCCTTACTTATATTCTGTTTTTTATGTCCAATGTAAACTTTGATTTTTTCATTTCTAATCCTATTAATATTTTTATTATTTGAAATATCACTTCCTTGAACTTTAAAACCTTTTCTCTTCATTATCATTGAAAGACCACTCATCCCTATCCCACCTATACCAACAAAATGAATAACTTCTGATTTAGCTAATTCAATTTTCATTTAAAATTCCCAATAAATTTTGATTAACATTATTCCAAGTATTTTGATAATTTAATTTTTTTAGATTTTCTTTTTTTGTGACATAATCTTCGTCTTTCTTTAATATTTTTAACAATAATTCTTCAAATTTTTTTTTATCAAATTTTTTTTGATCAATTATCCAGCAACAATCTTTATCATAATAATATTTAGCATTTTCATATTGATGATTATCCTTAGAACCAGGAAGTGGTATGGCGATAAAAGGAACATTCATTAATGACATTTCAGCTAAGCTTGAAGCGCCCGACCTTGATATACATAAGTCAGACTGTTTCATAAGTTCATTTAAATTTTGATCAAAACTAAAAACATTGCTTTCTATGTTATTAATTTTATAAAAATTTTTTAAATAATTTATATTTTTTTCACTAGTTTGATGAATTACATTAATTAAGTAAGATTTTGATATACTCAAAATTGATTCATTAATAAGTGTATCAAAAATTTTAGCCCCTTGACTACCTCCAATAATCATAATGGTAAATAAATTTACATCTTTTTTATTTAAATTTGCTTCATAATATTTTTTTCTTATAAAAGGTTTTGAAATTTTTTTCTGATTTTCAAATTTTTTTGGATAATTTTTTAAGTTTATTGAATAACAAATTAATTTTTTAGAAAAATTTAAAAAAAATTTATTCGCTCTTCCTAAAACCATATTTGGTTCAATTAAAAAAATTTTAATATTTAGAATTTTTGATGCTAAACATAAAGGTAAAGACATGTACCCACCCGTTGAAATTAAATAAGAAATTTTTTCTTTTTTTAATATTTTTAGAGAATTACTTGTTAATATTAAGACTTTAAATAATGAAAAAGGAAAAAGTATTAAGTTATTAAACTTTGGTGTATCAATTAAAATAGATTTATAATCATTTTTTTCTAAATATTTTAATCCTCGAGAGTCTGTTGAGATTATTATGTCATATTTTTCTTTTAAATGGTCATGAATTGTAATTGCAGGAATTACATGTCCTCCAGAACCTCCAGTGGAAATTAATACTTTTTCTTTCACCTATTATATTTTTCTTTTTGTTAAGTTTAAAATCATACCTGTCAATATTGAGGTACTTACAATTGAAGAGCCACCATAACTCAAAAAAGGTAATGTCATTCCAGTTGTTGGAAATAATCTGATGTTAACTCCAATATGAATTGTGGCCTGCATAAGAATTAAACTTACTGACCCTATTAGAATAAGTTTATTTCGCTCCTCTGTTTCAAAACTTATTTTTTTAAAAACCATATAAATAAGGACTAAAAACAAAATTAAGATTAAAATTATGGCAATCACACCAAACTCTTCGGAAATTACTGAAATAATATAATCAGTATGCGCTTCTGGTACTCTATTTTTAAGTGTTCCTTCTCCTATCCCTTTTCCAAAAAAACCTCCACTTGTTATTGACTCTATTGCTTTATCTGATTGAAAATTATGAGTACCTGCTTCTTTATCAAAAAATGAAAAAATTCTAGCTTTAATATAATTAAATTTTGGTATGTAAATAATCATATAAGACAACAAAATTAATCCAATAGAAGAGATTGTGAGCAAAAAATATAAATTAATACCTGAGCAAAATATCAAAACAGCCCACGAAAAAACTACTAATAATGTTTGACCAATGTCTGGCTGAATTATCAGTAACAAAGAAACTAAAGTCATTAAAATTGTTGATGCTAAATATTTGAATAAAATATTGGTTTCATTTTTACATAAAATAATTGCAAGAATTACAATCAAGAAAGGTTTCATTATTTCTATGGGTTGAAATCTTGGTAAAAAAAATAAATCGATCCATCTCCTTGATCCCTTAACTTCTATGCCAATTATAGGTACCAAAAACAAAGAGAGTAATGAAATAAAAAAGAGAATTATTGAAATTTTATACAATTTATCTTGATTTAAAGATGAAAAAATAAAAATAAGAATTATTCCAATAATTACATAAATTAAATGTTTAAAAAAAAAGAAATAATTGTTGGTATCTAATTTGTCTGAAGCTATGAGTGATGTTGATACTAAAGAGAAAAAAAGTCCAATAGTGAATAGAATGCTAACTAAAAATAATAAAGGTTTGTCAATATTTTTCCACCACTGGTAATAAAATTTATAAATTATGCTATTACTTTGCATATACTAATTTTTTTACTATTTTATTGAAGTAATTGCCTCTATCTTCAAAATTTTTAAAACTATCAAATGATGCTCCAGCAGGACTAAAAAAAATTATATTTTTTTTAATTTCTTGATCTTTTATCTCTAAGAAAATTGCGCGTAGAGTTTCATTTAAAGTTTTATATTTTTTAACCTTTAATTTATCTTTCAAAACTTTATGAAACTTATTTCGATATGAACCAAAAATATACGCTTTGATATTTTTACATTTTATTTTAGATAATTTGAACTTATCGTTTTTTTTTGGTATTCCTCCCAAAATCCAATAAACATCATTCAAATTATTTAATATATTTTCTGAGGAAGCAAAGCTTGTTGATTTGGAGTCATTTATTATTGTTAAATTTTTTTTATCAAAAATAATTTGTTGTCTATAATTAAGACCTTTAAAATTATTAATTGTTTGGATTAATCTTTTCTTAGAAAGTTTCAACTTACGTGCAATTTCAAAAATAAATGAGAGGTTTTCTCTATTACCGTCGGAAGCAAAGTATTTATTGCTAATCTTATCAATTATGTTTTTTAAATTTGAGATATCAACTTTATAAATTTTTGACTTAAATTTTTTTTTTTTAATTTTTTTTGAAATTAATGAATCATTTTTTTTAACATACGCGAAATTTCCCTTAACTTGAGACTCGATTAATTTAAATTTTGCATTAACGTAATTTTTTAGGTTCTTATGTCTTTCAATGTGATCTGCTGAAATATTTAAAATTAAGCTATATTTTGATCTAAAAATCTTTGAATAATCTAGCTGATACGACGAGGCTTCAATCACAAAAATCGTTTTTTTTGTTATTTTTTTCTCTGCAAGTGCTGGATTTCCTATGTTCCCAATCAATCGAGCATCTTTTTTTTGATCAACCAAAGCATCATGTAGTATTTTTGCTGTGGTTGATTTTCCGTTAGTACCTGTGATTGTTATGCTCAAATTATCATAAAAAGAGTACAAAACATCAAGATCTGTATAAATTTTTTGTAAATTTTTTTTCAAGAACGTAGATAATTTACATTTTGAGATATCTATTCCTGGACTAATAATAATTACATCAAAACTTATTTCTGAAATTTTACTTAAACTAACTAATTTTTTATTTATGTTTGAATTGTCATCGAAAAGATAAACATCTGCTTTTTTTTTTAAAAATTTATATGAAGATATTCCACTTTTGCCTAATCCATATATTAATATTTTTTTTTTAAAAAAAATATTTTTTTTATTTTTCATTATCTTAATTTCAACGTAGCAAGTCCTATCATTGCTAAAATTATTGAGATAATCCAAAATCTAATAACTACAGTAGACTCGGGCCAACCTTTTTTCTCAAAATGATGATGTATAGGTGCCATTCTGAAAATTCTTTTTCCTGTAAGTTTAAATGAAATTACCTGAACCATTACAGAGACTGCTTCTAAAACGAAAAGACCTCCTGTTATCGCTAAAACAATCTCATGTTTTGTTATAATACCTACTGCTCCTAAAGAACCACCTAAAGATAAAGAGCCTGTGTCTCCCATAAAAATTTTAGCCGGAGGAGCATTAAACCATAAAAATCCTAAGCAAGCTCCAATAATCGCACCACAAAAAATTGCAACTTCACCTGTTCCTTCAATATAAGGAATTTGTAAATAATTTGAAAAAACAATATTTCCAGTTACATAGCTAATAAATGCAAAACAAGCTGCTACCAATATTACTGGTACTGTTGCTAAACCATCTAGACCATCTGTAAGATTTACAGCATTAGAGGAACCTATTATTACAAATACAGCAAAAGGAATAAAAAACCATCCAAGATTAATTATTAAATTTTTAAAAAAAGGAAAATATAAATTATTTAAATCTTGATAATCATTCAAATAAACAAATAGACCTACCCCTAGTAATGCTAAAATAATTTGTACAGTTATTTTAAACTTTGATGAAATTCCAGAGGAATTACTTTGCTTAATTTTTTTATAATCATCAAATGCACCCAGTAATCCAAATGAAAGAGCAATGTATAAACAAAATAAAATATTATTATTTGATAAATCTGCCCATAAAATAACTGAAATTATTAGACCAAGTAAAATAATAATTCCACCCATTGTTGGAGTTCCAATTTTTTTAACTATGTGATCTTCAGGTCCATCATCTCTAATTGGATTAAATATTTTTTGAGTTGAAAAAAATTTTATAAAAGGACCACCAATAAACAAAACTATAAGTAATGACGTAAAAAAGGATAATCCAGTCCTGAAAGTTAAATATTTGAAAACGTTTAAAAAGCCAAAATTATCAACAAAATTTAATAGAAACTGGTATAGCATTTAATTTAAACCTTTTATTTCATTAACTATCTTATTGAATCCTGTCGCAAGTGAGGCTTTAATCATTAAATAATCATTGTTTTTAATATCATTTCTAATCAAATCATCGATCTCAGAATTGTTACTTAATATTTTGCCCTTTTTACTATTCAATATTTTTTTATATATCAAAGAAGCTAGTTTTCCTTTAACAAAAACTTTATCAATTTTAGTTTGATTTATTATTGGTGCAATAGACTCATGAAGTTTTTTAGAATAACTACCAAGCTCCAACATATCTCCAAGCAATAAATATTTTTTAGAATTATTTGACTTTATTTTATCAAAATTTTTAATAGCAGAACTTAATGATAGCGGATTTGAGTTATAACTTTGATCAATTAAATTTATTTTTTTATTATTTATTTTTATTGTTGAATGGTCCCCTCTTCCATCAGGAATTTTAAAATTTAAAAAAATATTTTTATTTAAATTAAATATATTTGAATTCACACTAATAACAGCTAGTGCAGATAGAATGTTATAAATATTGTTTTGATAGTCATCAGCGATTATAAAATGTTTAATTTTATTCATAAATCTAATTTTAATTTTAAAATTTTTTCCAAAAGATTTAATATCCATTAACTTAATATCTGCTCTATTACTTTTAATGCCAAATGAAATTAATTTTAGATTTCTCTTTTGAGAAATTTTTTTATGAAGTTTAAAAAATTTATCATCTGCATTTAAGATGATAGAACCATATGATTTGATATTATTTATAATCTCTGATTTTGCTAATGCAATCTGTTTTATATTTTTAAAATTTTTTGCATGGGCATAATTTATATTTGTAATAACTCCAACATTTGGCTCAATTATTTTTGTAAGATAATCAATCTCACCCTTTTTATCCATTCCTACTTCTAAAACTCCATATTGATCATTTTCTTTAATATTAAGAAGACTTAAAGGAACTCCATATTTATTGTTATAAGACTTTGGTGATATACTTGTATTTGAAATTTTTCCCAACACACTTCCCAATAATTCTTTTAATGTAGTCTTCCCACAACTGCCTGTGATACCTATAATGTTAGTGCTTATATTTTTTCTGTATACTTTTGAAACATTTGTTAAAAATTTTAAGGTATTTTTGACTTTAATCTGCAGTTTAATATCAAGATTATTTTGAATTTTGTTTACAATTGCGAATGATGCTTTTTTCTTAAATGATTGTGAAACAAATTGATTTCCATCATTTACTTTTCCTTTAATAGCAAAAAAAACATCATTTTTTCGTACTTCATTAGAATTAATACTCACATTATTTATAGAAATAGACTTTGGTAATTTTTGAGTGTTAGAAAGTTCTTTAATTATATTTATTTTTAATTGATTGGATAAATTTTTGTTTTTTTTATTAATTTCTTTTAGAATTTTTATTCTATCGGAAAATTTGATTTTCTTTTTACCAATTTCCTGTGTGTTTTCGTGCCCTTTTCCTGCAACTAATAAGATGTCTCCACTTTTTAAATTTTTAATAGCCTTAGATATTGCTATTGCTCTATTAGAAATTTCTATAATTTTCTTAGCATTGATGCCCTTTTTAATATCTTTTCTTATATTTGCTGGATTTTCGGAGCGAGGGTTATCATCAGTTAGGTAGATATTATCTGCATAAATACTTGCTATTTTACCCATTTTCATTCTTTTGTTTTGGTCTCTATTCCCCCCACATCCAAATAAAAGGTTTAACTTTTTATCAGGAAATTGCTCCTTAATATTTAAAAGACAAACTTTTAAAGCATCAGGCGTATGTGCATAATCAAGAATAACAATTGAATTATTTTTAATTTTTCCAATTTTTTCCAATCTACCTTCAACTGGTTTTAATTTTGGTAAGACTTTTAAAATATTTTCAAAATTTAAATTACTTTTTTGCGCTGCCATTGCAGCCATCAAAATATTATTTATTTGAATTTTACCTATTAAATTTAAATTAATTTCCTTAATTAAATTTTTATGCTTAAATTTGATTAGTTGATTTTCATTATCATATCTATGAGATAATATTTCAAAATTACTTTTCTTTCCATTTATTGCTGATAATTTTAATTTTTTCTTTAAAGAGATTTTCTTGATTGTTTTATATTGAGGTATATTTTTATCTGTAATTATATTTCCTCCTTTTTTAATTAAATTCTCAAATAAATAAAGTTTTGCTTTTAAATAATTTTTTAAATTTTTGTGATAATCAAGATGATCTTGTGATAAATTTGTAAAAATTCCAGATTTAAAATTTAATCCATTTAATCTATTTTGTTTTAGTCCATGGCTGGAAGCTTCCATGATAACGTTTTCAACTTTTTCTTTTTTTAATTTTTGTAAGATCTGGCCTAATCTAATAGGATCAATTGTTGTATTAAATAAATTTAAATTAATATTTTTTGATTTAACTCCTAATGTTCCAATTGAAGCTACTTTTTTTTTATTTAATTGCATTATTTGAAGATAAAATTCAGCAACTGAAGATTTTCCATTAGTTCCCGTAACAGCTACTAAATTTTTTGGTATTTTGTTGTAAATTTTAAATGAGACTTCTGCTAATAATTTTCTTATATTTTTTGTTCTTATAAACAAAATTCCATTACGAAAATTATTAATTTTTTGTTCTGTAACAATTATTTTAGAACCTTTTTTTATAGCTTTAGAAATGAATTTATTTCCATCTATACTATTTCCCTTGATTGCAAAGAAAATATTATTTTTTTTTAGCGATCTAGTATTAAAAGATATGCCTGAAAAAAATAATTTTTTATAATTTTTGTGGATACCATCAAAATAATTTCCAAGTAACATCACTATTTAACCTGTATATATTTTGTGGCTAAAATAGGCCCAATTTTATCAATTACTTTTCCTGCTACCTCTACTGATGTCCACCCAGCTGTATTATAAAGTGTTCCCTTCCATCCACCTTTTCTATGCCTATACTTATAATAATAATCTTTTGATTTTTTAGGTGTATCTAACATCACAACAAATACAAATTGAGGATTTGATGTTGGAAATACGGAACTAAAAGTATTTATTTTTGCCTCTGAATATTTTCCTCCTTCTGGTTGGTCAGCTGTGCCTGTTTTGCCTCCAATTTCGTAATTTTGAACATCTGCAAATCTAGCAGTACCCTCCTCTGTATTAACAATTTTTCTTAAAGCATTAACAACTTGTTCTGAAATTCCTTTATTAATTATTCTTTTGTTATTATTTTTTTTGTTATCTTCCTTAAAAACCAATGTTGGTTTTACATCATAGCCACCATTGGCTAAAATAGCATATCCTTTTGCTAGTTGAAGAATGGTTGTTGCTACTCCATGACCAAAAGAAGCAGTTGCTAATCTACATTTTCCAAAATCATAATCAATTTGAGGTGCCACCTCTTCAATGTCAAAATCAATTTGTCTCAATACTCCAATATCCTCTAAAAAAGATTTAAATTTTTCTGGACCAACTTTTTGAGCAATTCTTACTGAGCCTATGTTTCCAGATCTAACTAAAATTTGCTCAGCAGTTAAATCTGAAGGTATTTCATTATCATATTCTCCAATTCTGTATCGGTCACACTTAATTGATTTTGGTAAATCTAAAAATTCAGTATCTGGTTCAATTAATTTTTCATTTAAAGCGCTTGCAAAAGTAAAAACTTTAAAAACTGAACCAAGTTCATATGTTCCTTTTGTTACTCTATTAATATAATTGACATCTGATATATTTTTTCTCTCATTTGGATTAAAATCAGGTAACGAGACCAAAGAGAGTATATTGCCATTATTAACATCCATTAAAATTGCTGCACTTCCTTTGCTTTTAAAAATTTCCTGATATTTCAATAATTCTTTTCTAATTAAAAATTGAATGTCTTTATCAACAGTTAATTTAATTGAGTCTCTAGATGATCTAAGATTTTCATTTAACGATTTTTCCAAACCTGAAATACCATTATTGTCATTATCTATTTGTCCTAAAATATGACTAAAAAGATTTTTCTGTGGATACATTCTAAGCACTTTTTCTTCAGGGATAAGAGATTTATCTCCTAACTTCATAAGTTGTTCATATTTTTCCTCTGAAATTTTTTTTTCTAGATAAAAAAACTTTTTGTTTTCTATTTTTTTTTCAATTTCATTAAAATCTTTATCTGGGAAAATAATTTTTAGACTTAACAGTAATTTTTCTTTACTAATTATGTCTAAAGTTTTAAGACCAACATCAATAGATTTGACTGTTTTTGCTAAATAATTTCCATTAACATCTAAAATATCTGCTCTATAAAGATCACTACCAAAAGGAGGTGTGTTGCTTGTTTTTTCAATTTTTGCCTCTCGAGACCCTAAATGAATTAAATGTATTGTGTATATTGAGTAAATAACAAAAAAGACAAAAAAAATAAAAGCAACTCGATTAAATTGAATATTTAATCCAGTATTGCTTTTTTTATAATCAAAATCATTTTTGTGATCCTCAATTGTTAATCTTTCATTAAAATTACTCATTTTTCCTTAGTTATTTTATAATCCTCTAATTTATCTACATTTTCTGAAATATTATAAATTTTAATATCTTCTATTTTTTTTTGAACTAATTGATCTTCAAAATATAAAGATTGATATTCTAATAATTTTTCAGCAGAACTTAGATAATCATATTCCAACTGAATATTTTCTAAATCTGATTTTAAAAGTCTTACACTTTCTTTATAAGCAAATATTTTATCTTCAATTTTTTTTGTAGTATTTTTGATAATTGCTGTAGCTAAAACTAAAATTATAATTGTTAATACTAGTGATAATTTTTTCAAAGTTTATCTCCATACTTTTCGATTTCTAAAAAAATTTTAAATTTTTCCTCTATATCAGTATCAAAATTAAAGAAATCACTTTTCTTAATTGCATATCTTAGTTTTGCAGATCTCGAAGGAGGATTTTCTTTTATCTCAAGATCAGATGGAACAATTGGTTTTTTTTGACTTAAATTAAATAGGGTTTCTTTTTGTTCTGTTTGAGGTGTATATCTTGAAATACTTCTATTTTGAGAAAGACTTTTTAAAAAATATTTTACAATTTTATCTTCTAAAGAGTGAAACGTAACAACAGCTAAAACACCTCCCTTTTTTAGTACTTTTGTAGCATTTATCAGTCCATAAATTAATTCACTTATTTCTTTATTCACAAAAATTCTAAGAGCTTGAAAAACTTTAGTTGAATTATGAACTTTAAAATTTTTTCTTATTTTTGATTTATCAACAATTTTAATTAAATTCTGTGTATCAATTTTCTTATTTAATCTTTCTTTTACAATATTTTTAGAAATATACTTTGCATCTTTTTCATCTCCAAAGTACTTAAAAATTTTCTCTAACTCTTTTGCATCAAGTTTATTTATAGCATCAGCAGCTGAATAGTTATTTAAACCCAATTGCATATTTAAATCTGTCATTGAGTTGAAAGATAATCCTTTTTTTGGATCTTTCATTTGTGTTAATGAATATCCAAGATCAAAAATAACACCTTTGATATTTTCGTTTTTAATTTTTAAATTTGTTAATTGACTAAATTTTAAATTTTTGAAAATAAATCTATCTTCAAAATTTTCTAAAATAGAGTTTGCAACTTTTTGACTTTCAATATCCCTATCAAGTCCTATTACTTTTGTATTTTCAAACTCTAATATTTTTTTTGAATATCCACCTTGACCAAATGTACAGTCTATAAATGTGCCACCATGTTGAGGGGTGATAACGCTAATAATTTCTTCTAGCAGTACAGGATAATGTTTTTGCACATCCGGTACTATGGTGGCTTCCATTTATTTCTTTGAAGACCATTAATTTTTTTGTCTTCTTAGGAAAGCAGGAATTTCAAGATCGTCTTCATCTTCTTGATCCTCAGAATTTAACAAATCTGAAGGTGAAGAATTTTCACTTTCAGAGCTAAATAAATCTGGTGAGTCTGAATCTACACCAAATTCCTTAAGATCATTTGATGTTTCTTCTTTAATATTTTCATCATGATTTTTTTCTTCAAATGTTTCTACTGCTTCTTGAGTAAACGATTTTTCCATTTCATTTACAGTGCTATCTTCGACAATGTTTGTTGTTGTTACACTATTTTCTGTAGCAAAATTTTCATTCATCACGTTATTTTCAACACTTACTTGCTCATGTTCTTGAACCATTTCATTCTCAACCTTAAGAGCGTTAGCACCATGAGTAATTGGGCTTGATGTGTTTGAAAAATTAAATGCTGGTGAGCCCATATTTGAAAAATCAGAGTAACCTGGATTACGATTTTGTATTCTATGCACCATATTTACCACTGATTTAGATTCGGGTTGTTGTCCATCTAATGAAGTTGCAACAATTGAAACTCTCATTTTTCCGTCTAAGTCAGCATCAGTTATTGCTCCTATAATTAACTCTGCTTCTGGATCAACCTCTGCTCTCACTTTGTTAACTGCTTCGTCAACTTCAAAAAGTTTTAAGTCTTTACCGCCAGTAATATTTACTAGTAACCCTTTAGCACCCTTCAAAGTGTAATCGTCAATTAATGGATTACTAATCGCCATCTCTGCAGCTTTAAGTGCTCTACCTTCACCTTCAGCTTCTCCAGTTCCCATCATTGCTTTGCCCATTGAAGCCATTACAGTTTCAACATCTGCAAAATCTAAATTAATTAATCCAGGTCTTACCATTAAATCTGTAATACTCTGAACTCCATGCATTAAAACATTATTTGAAAGATTAAAAGACTCTTCAAAAGTTGTTTGTTCATTTGCAATTTTAAATAGGTTTTGGTTTGGAATTACTATAATAGTATCCACATGTTTTCTTAATTCTTCCAATCCTTGTTGTGCTCTTCGCATTCTAGAGGGGCCTTCATATAAAAATGGAAGAGTCACAACACCTACAGTTAATATATTTAATTCTTTAGCAGCTCTAGCGATGACATGAGCAGCACCAGTGCCTGTTCCACCACCCATACCAGCTGCAATAAAAACCATATTTGCACCTTGAAGTGTATTTACAATTTCATTTAACGATTCATCAGCAGCCGCTTGTCCTATATCTAATTTTGCACCTGCACCTAAACCCTTAGTTAAATTTAAACCAATTTGAATTCTAGTTTTTGCTTTGCTTAACTTTAAATCTTGAGCATCTGTATTTACAGCAATAAACTCTACTCCCTGAAGTTTATTATCAATCATTTCATTTATTGCGTTTCCTCCAGCTCCACCTACTCCTAAAACTAAAAGTCGTGGCTGAAGTTCTTTTATCTCTGGTGCTTTAAAGTTAATTGTCATCTTATTTCCCCTCGTTGTTGTTTAAATGTTTTTCCCATTTAAGACTTGCTCGATTTAAATTTGCTTTTTTTCTTGCTGATGTCTTAAATTTTTCAAATGCCGTTGGTTCCCAAATTTGAAAAGTTTGACCTTGACCAACAAACAACATGCTATTTTTAATATTTGCATGTTTTAATAATTTTAATGAAAGAGAAATTCTACCCTCACTATCAAACTGTAAATTAGTACTTTCTGATAATATTGATGTTGCAAAATAATCTCTTTTTTCCTCAAATGGATTTAAAGAGTCTATCGCAGAGGAAATTTTTTCAATTCTGTCTTGAGAGCATGCTTCTATCGAAGAATTATTAAAAGATGGATAACAAATTACACCATTGTAGCCTAAATTGGATAAATGAGATCTGAAACTAGCAGGCACAGATACTCTTCCTTTTTTGTCCAATCTGTTCTCGTAAGTAGATAAAAACATTTTTTTTTAATTTTATAAATTCCATAAATGGGAATATATGGGAATATATGGGTATTTAAAAAGATAGTCAAATGTTGATTATTTGCTTAATTAAAGTCATTTTAGTAGGAAAATTCAAAGTAATGGTTTGAAATTGATTAGTTCTTTCATTTATTTAGTTGCTGAAATAATGAGGATACTTATTCAAGCTGCATTTAAATTTATGCTTCTAGCTTCAAAGATGATTCTTTAATATTTTATTTTTTAGTTTTTTAAACTGTGAAGTGCCAGATAAACTATAAGCCGGGTTCTGTCATTTAAACCTATCATTTGTCTAGGCTTAAGATCACTCTTAAGCTCAAGCAACTAACCCTGATGACTAGCCAAGGACGGCTTTTAGTTTTGCAACAATGTCATCTCTACTTAGTTTTGCTCCCAGTGGGGTTTTCCAGCGTTCATTGTTACCAATAGAACCGGTGTGCTCTTACCACACCTTTTCACCCTTGCCATGTTATGGCGGTTTATTTTCTGTGGCACTGTCCCTAGGGTTTCCCCCGCCAGGGATTACCTGGCACTGTGTCCTTGTAGAGCCCGGACTTTCCTCTTTTAAATAATTAAAAGCGATAAGTCATTCATCTGGCGAGACGAACTTATTATTAATCTTAAAAATTACAAGATAAATTAATTTAGCTTTTTTATTAGATTTTCGCTAATTAATAAACATTCTTTATCAATTTTACCATTTACTAATTCTTGTCTAAATCTCCTCTGAAATGCAAATGTGATAATTTTGTTATATTTAGTTTTGTTTATTTTTGAGCTTCTTGCATAACCAATTTTAAAAAGATTTTTTATAAATTTTAATTTCAATGAATTTGAAATTTTCAATCCTCTTTCTTTTTTTATCTTGTTTTCACTCAAATCATGCCAAATTCCAATTTTATTTTTAGATAAAAATGCCCATGGAAATTTCTCACCAGGGTCAAGCTTTCTATCTGGTGCTATGTCTGAATGACCTAATATTGATTTTGAATTAATTTTAAATTTTTTAACTAAATACTTTGTTAATTTTATCAACGAATAAATTTGTTTTTCTGAAAATTTTTTATATTTAAATTCATGACCAGGATTAGTTATTTCAATACCAATAGAATTTTTATTTAAAGATTTAAATTTTTTCCAACTAGAAATTCCTGCATGCCAAGCTTGATAAGTTTCTGGAACCATTTTTATAATATCACCATTATTTTTAATTAAATAATGACAGCTAACTTTAGAGTTGTGATTTAATAATTTATCTATTGCTTTTTTTTCAGATCTCATTCCTGTATAGTGAATAATTATAAATTTTATTTCATTATTATGCCTTTTTTTAAGATCAAAGTTTGGGGAAAAATTTAGTGTTATTTTCATGCTCAATTTGGGTACTAATTTAGGCAATTTATAAACAATTTATGGTCACTATTTAAATTTAATTCTACTTTATTATTAAATTTTATATAATATAAATTTGCATGTTTAAAAAACTGACTATTTTACTATTTTATTTATTCTTAATTACATTTAACGCTAATGCAGGATCAGATGGTGAATTAACTCTAAATCAAAATAACTCTGAAACGCAAAAAACGAGAGATTGTTTTGAAAAACTAAATAGAAAAACATTTGCTTTCAACCAAGGTCTTGATAAAGCATTAATTAAACCCATAGCAGAAGGTTATAGAAAACTACCTGAAGGTGTTCAAAAAGGAACCTCCAATGCTGTTAAAAATTTATCTACCTTGGTCACAATACCAAATAATGTATTACAAGGTGATGTAAAAACAGCTTTCATAAATACAGCTCGTCTTGCAGTTAATACAACCGTTGGACTATTAGGAACGATCGATGTTGCAAATAAAATGGGTTTTCCAAAATATGAAAAAGAAGATTACGGTCAAACTCTAGGTAAATGGGGTTTTGGACCAGGTTGCTACTTAGTGTTACCAGTATTAGGCCCATCTACCATTAGAGATACAACGGGTTCTTTTGCTAACGTAATGGGTGGAGATCCTTGGTATAATGCTTCAGTGCATGGAAACAATGAATTTCTTAGCGAAGGACTCTATTTAACGTCTAAAGCTATTAATGGCATTGAGTTTAGAGCTAATAATATTGAGTCACTAGAAAACCTTCAAGAAAACTCTATTGATTTTTATGCATCTATAAGAAGTTTATATTTACAAGATCGAGAAAATAAAATTAAAAATGTTCAAAGAGGAAACATAGAAGTTATCTATGAAGAAGATGATGGATGGGAAGAAATTGAAAACAAATAAATAACTAATCTAAAATATGAAAAAAATACTTATACTTTTACTGCTATTTAACTTTAACTTTACTAATTCGAATTCAATAGAAGCTGATGTATTTGTTCAGTCTACAGTTAATAGAGCTGCTGAAACTTTAGGAGGAGGATTAACAAAAGAAGAAAGAATGGATAAATTAAAAAAAATAGCCTTAGATACAGTGGATATAAGAGGTATAGGCTTTTATTCACTAGGGTCTCACAGAAAAAGTGCTTCAGAGGAACAAAAGGAAGAATATGAAAAAGCATTTGCAGAATATTTTCTTCAAAGTTTTTCTAGCAGATTGGCAGAGTATTCTAATCCAATAATTAACGTAGATTCAAAGAAAAAAATAAATGAAAATTACACAATAGTTTCAAGTACTTTAGCAGCTACAGACAAAAGGCCAGCTGTTAAAATAGATTGGAGAGTATATACAAAAAACAAAAATCAACCTCTAATTCGAGATCTTATTATTGAAGGTTTAAGTTTAGCAAGAACTCAGAAAGAAGAATTTAATTCAATTATTCTTAGTGCAGATGGTGACATTAATGCATTAATCTCAAAACTAAAAGAGTTCTCTAATAATTAATAACTTTGAAAATTAAAACAAAATCAATACTTTTAATTTCAGCTTTAACTTCATCAGTTTTTTTAGTTTATACGTTATACAAAGGTATAATTTTGTACTTTGTTAATGAGGCATTAGAAGATACTTTTGTTGGTGGCAGTACGTCTGATATTTCAATTGTATTATGGTTTATACTTTCAGGAATTTTAATGCTTATAACATTAATGTTTCTCTTTTTTATAAAAATAAAAGATTTAAAAAGTCAAAAAATCATTGTTATAGGATTAACATTTTTTTGGATATCAATCTCTTTTCTTTCAATATTTGTAAGTTTTTCAAATTTATGGATAACTTTAATTACGTTAATAATTGGTTTTATTTCATTATTGGCAATCAGAAATCTTAAAAAAGAAATAATCACTGAGTTAAACAAAAAAGGCTTAACTGATAAAGAAATATATCTTTTGCAAAAACTTGCTGGAATATCAAAAAAATAAATTTGGTGGGCCCGCCAGGACTCGAACCTGGGACCAATACATTATGAGTGTACTGCTCTAACCAACTGAGCTACAGGCCCTAAACAAAATTTAGTTATATCATTTTTATCAAGTTATCAATTAAAGACAAATCAATAATGGTGGGCCGTGTTGGTTACGCTCCAACTACCCCTGCAATGTCAATGCAGTACTCTACTATTGAGCTAACGGCCCAATCTAACTTTCTAAGAAACTTTTTAGTTGTTTAGATCGACTTGGGTGTTTTAATTTTCTAAGAGCTTTAGCCTCTATTTGTCTAATTCGTTCTCTAGTTACAGAAAATTGCAAACCTACTTCCTCTAAAGTGTGATCAGTATTCATTCCTACACCAAATCTCATTCTTAAAACTCTTTCCTCTCTTGGGGTTAAAGTAGATAAAATTTTTGTAGTTGCTTCTCCAAGGTTTGATTTAATGGCTTGTTCTAATGGTGCTAGAGCTTTGGTATCCTCGATAAAATCACCTAAACTGCTATCTTCTTCATCACCAACTGGTTTTTCTAATGAAACTGGTTCTTTAGATATTTTTAATACTTTTCTAACCTTATCTAAAGGCATTCTTAATTTTTGAGCTAATTCCTCAGGTGTGGCCTCTCTTCCAAACTCACTTAAAATTAATCTTTGAGTTCTGACAATTTTGTTAATAGTTTCAATCATATGAACAGGTATACGAATTGTTCTTGCTTGGTCTGCAATTGATCTAGTAATTGCTTGTCTAATCCACCATGTTGCATAAGTAGAAAATTTATATCCTCTTCTATACTCAAACTTGTCAACTGCTTTCATCAATCCAATATTACCTTCTTGAATCAAGTCTAAAAATTGCAATCCTCTATTTGTATATTTTTTAGCAATTGAAATTACCAATCTCAAATTGGCTTCAACCATTTCTTTTTTAGCTATTCTTGATTCTTTTTCACCTTTTTGAACTCTACTAACTAATTTTTTAAAATCAGTTACAGAAATTCCAAGTTTATGGCTTATTTCAATAAGTCTCTCTCTAATATTTTTAAATTCTTCTTTATTTTTTGAAAAAAATTGTTTCCAAACTAAATTTGTGTCTAAAAATTTTTTAAGGTTAGGATTAATTTCATTTCCAACATAAAACTTTATAAACTCATTTCTTGGTATTTTTTGATCCATTGCAAGTCTTAAAAGATTTCCTTCTAAAGAAATAATTTTTTTATTTTCAACATAATGTTTTTGAACAAGTTCTTCTAAAACAGATGGGGAAAGCTGAAGTGATTTAATATTTTTTAAAATATCATTTACAATTTTTTCATAACCTTTTTCCTTTGCAGTGGTAAAGTTTTGAGAATTTAAAACACAATCTAACTTTTCTTTCTGATAATTAATTAGTTTTGCATATTCTTTAGTTAATATGTTAACTGTTTTTAATACTTTGGGTTTAATTTCTGTCTCCATTGCAGCAAGAGTAGGGTTGAAATCATCATCTTCATCTGAAGAACCATCTTCTTTATCTGTATCACCAGCATTTTTTTGTTTAGCACTTGGTCCAGTTGATTCATCTTCCATATAGTTTGTATCGATATCTATAATTTCTCTAACTAAAATTTCATCTTTTTGAAGTTTTTCATTCCACTCAAAAAATTGTTGTGCTGTTATAGGACTTTGTGATAATGCAATTAACATTACATCCTTTCCAGCCTCTATTCTTTTTGCAATTGCAATTTCACCTTCTCTTGAAAGTAACTCAACACCTCCCATTTCACGTAAATACATTCTAATAGGATCATCACTTTTTTCGATTGTTTTACCTTCTTCTTTATTAGAATTTTCTTTTTTTCTAAGAACTTTAAAATCTGATTTTTTTTCAACTAATGAAATATTTTCATCTAAGATATGGATAAAAGCTTGAGCAAGATTTTCATCTGATAAATTTCTTTTACCTAAGGATTTGCTTAATTCTTCGTAAGTTATAAAGCCTCTATGGGTTCCTCGACCCATTAATCTAGCAAATGATTTTGTAATAATTCTTTCCACAGCGATAAAGTTGAAAGTCTTATATAATGTCAAATCTGTAAAAATCCATTACAAATTTGTCCAGATTAATTGAGATTCTGCTTTTTTTTGAGCTCTTTTAACTCATTAAATGTACTCTCACTCATATCGACCGAAAACTTCGATTCTAATTCTTGAATTCTAAACTCAAGATCATAATTCATCAAATCTCGTGAAATATCTTCAAGTAATTCAATGATTTTTTGCTCATCTTCAGAATTATTTTTTAAGATATATTTTATTGGTGCAAATTTATTTATTTTTTCGATTATCTGACTATCCAAATTCAAGTCCTGGATAGCTATTTGATTTTCAGATTTTAAAATTTCAATTATTTGATTAAAGATTTTTTTATTAACTTCAGTAAATAATT
>NZ_JBNAJY010000028.1:0-13594 GCF_052047595.1 Candidatus Pelagibacter sp. HIMB1715
TTTTTTTTCTTTTAAATTTATTTGAATTTATAATTTTTCTAATATCACAAAATTTAGGTAAATATAGATTTTGAGAATCAAAACCATTGTTTAAAAACCAAGTAATTTTCTTGTTATTTTTAAAATAATTAGAAGTTTCAATTAAATAGTCTAAAAAATGACCTTTGGCTTTGACCATTTCAGACTCAACTAGTAAAAGGTTTGTATTATTTCTCATTTTAAATAAATTTTAATATTTGATAATATATATATATATGAAAAAAGTATTAATAACAGGTGGTGCAGGTTTTGTAGGTAGACGTTTTGTTAAATTTTTTTTAGAAAAAAGGTATAAAGTTATTGTTGTGGACAATATTGCACCTCTTACTGGAGGGATTGATCCAAAAAAAGGCTGGCCATTGTTTAATCCTTATGATTATAAAAATTTTAAATTTTATAAGGAGGATTGTAGAATTTGGTTTAAAAACCATAATGATAAAGAAATAGATTATGCACTACATTTAGCAGCGATGGTTGGAGGAAGGCAAATAATTGAAAACAATCCTTTAGTTGTAGCTGACGATCTCTCAATTGATAGTCATTATTGGCAATGGGCAAGAATAAATCAGCCAAAAAAAAATATCTGTTTTAGTTCATCAGCTTGTTATCCGATTAAATTTCAAACTAAAAATAATTATAAACTTCTAAAAGAAAATGATATTAATTTTAATAAAGATTTATCTGTCCCAGATTTAACATATGGATGGTCGAAATTAACATCTGAATATCTAGCCAAAATAGCATATGAAAAGCATGGATTAAAATCTGTTTGCTATCGCCCTTTTTCTGGTTATGGAGAAGATCAAGATCTAAGTTATCCTTTTCCAAGTATATGTAAAAGAGTTTTAGATAATAAGAATAAAAAAAATTTAACAGTTTGGGGAAGTGGAAATCAGATGAGAGATTTTATTTATATTGATGACTGTGTAAATGCTGTAATAAAAACGATGGATAAAATAAATAATGCTGATGCTTTAAATTTATCTAATGGCAAATTTTTAAATTTTAAAAACTTTGCCAAAAAAGCAGCCAACATTGTGGGTTACAATCCTAATATAAATGGCACAACAAATAAACCTGAAGGAGTTTTTGCTAGAGCTGGCGATACATATAAACAAAAAAAATTTGGAGTAAAAAATAAAGTTTCTTTAGATGATGGAATAAAAAAAACTTTAAAATTTTTAACAAATTAATTCAATATTTTTACATATAAATTTCGTAATATATTTTTAAAATTTTCAATATTATATTTCAGATCTTTGACTGGATCTTTTAAGGGACTTTTAAATTCTTCAAAAATTTGATCTTTGTTTTGATCCAAACCAGCTTTTAAATAAAATTTTTCAAAAAAATTAATTGTCATACCCCATTTTTTAAGAAAAATTTTGTTAGCTTTACTTCCCAAATATGTATTTATTGTTTTAGGTTTCTTTCTTGTTGTAATAGATCCAAAATGATAAATAGAACATTTCCCTAGCCCTTTAAAAATTCTAACCTTTTCATCCCATAATTTTTTTGCAAAATCTGTATCGTCTCCACCTGTAGGAAAAAATTCTTCACTCCAACCACCAACTCTATCCCACAATTCTTTAGTAACTAAGCCAGGACATTTTGTTGATCCTTGCCAATTAAAGGTTTTTATTTCATTAAGATTATTTAATAATTTTTTTTCATTAAAAGTATTAAAAGTTTTACCAGCATTTATTACTGGAGGGGAAAATCTTTTGCTAGCACTTTCTGTATGACCAATCATTGTTCCAGATAAATAAAAATTTTCATCATTTAACAAATCAATTTCATTTTTAAAATGAATATCCCATTCTGGACAATAATAAAAGTCATCGTGTGATATAATAATATATTTAGAAATTGAATGTCTGGCAGCGGTGTTTAAAGCTTTAGGCATACCGATATTATTACTACTATAAGTGTATTTAATTTGATTTTTTTTTAAATATTCGATTGTCCCATCTTTGCCCTCGTTAACATGAACAATAATTTGATGATTAAATTCTGAGTTTTTTTTAATACTGTTAATACAAATTTTAAGATATTCTAGATTATTAAATGTAGGAATTAATATGGAAAACATTATTTTTTTTTAACAATATTTATTATATAATCCCTAATATCTTTTTTTGCGGTATATCCTAGAATTTTTTTTGCATTATTATTTGGAATTGTAGATCCAAATCTTTCACCTGGTCTTTTTGGAAGAAATTTTATTTTTGTATTAAACATTTTGGCAATTTCAATTATTGAATATGTTTTTTTAGTCCCAAGCATATAATGATTTTGTTTCCCTTTCTTCCATGCAAGATAACAACCTTTTACAATGTCATCTATATGGGTAAAATCTCTTCTTTGCGTACCTGGTTTAACAACTGTTAGAGGCTTATTCTTATTAAATTGATTTTCAAATATTCCTATAACTGCTGCCATAGGAGAATTAAAAATTTGCCCAGGTCCATAAACATTATAAAAATAAACAAATTCGTATTTTAGACCAAACCATTTATTGTAGTTTATTATTAATTCTATATTCTTCGACTTAGACCATGCATATGGTGATAAATTTTCATCTTTACCATTGTTGCCTAAATTACTTGAAGTTGCAGAATATATAATTTTTATTTTATTATTTTTGGCAAACTCAATAACTTTTAACGAATGATTAATATTATATTCTAAACATTTCTTGTAGTTTTTAAAACTTTGAAAAATTCTTGAGTATTCACCAAAATGAAAAATAACCTTTATTATATTTTTGTATTTCTTTAAAAGAGTTTCAATGTCTTTATTGTCTCCTTTGATGTATTGTACATTTTTATTTTTTATATGATTTCTTTTGTATCCTGAAGAATAGTTATCAATACTAATTATCTTTTCTTTAACATTTGAATCTAATAAATATTTAATCAAACATGAGCCAATAAAACCAGCTCCACCAGTAACTATTATAAATTTTTTTTTCATAAAATATAAAAATAATTACCAGTCAATTTTATTTTTAATATTAAATGTTTTTTTTATCATAAAATCTGCAATTTTAACTGAATTAAATTTTTTATGATATTTAATTCTACCTTTTTTTGCCAACAAATATCTTAGTTTATTATTTTTAATCATAATGTTAATTTTTTTATTTAAGTCATTATTTGAATTGTAAAAAATTGCTTCTTTGTTTGAGAATAGTTTATTTAATTTTGTTTTTTTATCAATTAAAGTTGCAATACCATTACCCATTAATTGTGCTATCCTATCACTACTATAAAATTTAAGTGGTTTACCTTGACTTAAATTAAGTGCGATTTTTGAATTATAAAGTTTTTTTTTAAATTCATCACCCCAAATTGGTTGAATATTATTCATGCCAAAAATATTAAATTTTAAATGCGGATTTTTATTAATTAAAAAGTTAATGATATTTTCTCTTTCATCAAATTTTCCTTTTTTCAAAACTCCTCTATGTACCCCATGAGACATTGCAAAAAACAAATCAAATTCGGGATTTTTATTTTCATACACTTTCATATCATCAAGTGACTCGTCAACAGGATTTGGAAAAAATGAGACTTTATAGTTTTGTAGATTCAAAACTTTAGGATCTGTTGTACAAAAACTGTAATCCATATACTTTATTTTATCCATAAATCTAATTTTATTATTTTCCCATTTTGAATCCATTCTATCCAAAAACCATTGGGCAATTTTAATTGATGGATTTTCTTTTTTAATTAATTTTAAACTTTCAGTTTTAATAGAGTCAGCGTGTCCTAATAGTATCAAATTTGGTTTAAAATTTTTAACGGTTTCAATAAATGTTGAATTAAGTTTTTTTGAACCAGTAATATCTCTTAAAGTTTTATAGTTGGTTAAAAGATCTCTATCGCTCAAAGTTAAAACTTTATGATTTAATTTAATTAAACCATTATTAATTCTTCTCCCTGTATTATAGAACAATCTACCATTGTGTTTTTCATTAAGATTTGTGACATGTAGTATTTTTAATTTTGTATTTTTTGAAAAATATTGATCTTTTTTTAAGAGTTCATTACGATACGCATCAATTTTTTTAGTAGCATAAATGTTTGTTAAATAAAAATTTTTTAGTGAATTTTTTTGATAATATCTAAGTAATTTTGGATTTTTAATAAGTTTTTTTATATTTTTTGAGAAATTAGTTGAGTTAATTTTATTTACAACAATACCATCGGTTATAGTCTCTTTTAAACCTCCTCTATTACTAATAATAACACCACAGCCCCGACTGGCAGCTTCTAAACTTGTTCTGCCAAAAGGTTCGTTCCATCTAGAACAAACAACTGATATTGATGTTTTTTCTAGATTTTTCAAAACTTTTTTGTGATTCATAAAACCTAAAATATTTAATCTTTCATGATGAAACATAATTTTTTCTCTAGGTTCGTCACCAATAACATTAGCCGACCAATCTTTAAATTCATCTAATATAGGTATTATTGCTCTTCCAAAAATATCATAACCTTTTGCAGAATTTAATTTTCCAACAAATGTAATTATTTTCTTTTTATTTTTTAAATTTATTTTTTTAGCATTAATTGATTGTTTAATTACCTCTAGTTTGTTTGAATTGGAATAATTATAATTCAAACCATTGACAAATCTTGATAAAGACCAATCACTATTAAAAATTATTTTATCTAAATTTTCAATTAGAAAAATTCTATCTTTTAATTGCTTTGATCCATTCATTTCAAGCGGATCATTATGAAAATACAAAACTTTTTTTGCATATTTTAAATTTTTTAAATATTTTAGATAAGATGGTCTGTTATGAAATTCTATAATATCAGATTTTCTTTTTTCTTCTTTTTTTAAAAATTCAATTATATAGGATTTTGTAGAACTTTTTATAAATGATTTTTTAAAATTTAGATTTGTATACTTTATAGTAAATTTATTTTTATAATTTGTGTTGCCATATACAAGTGTATTTTTTTTAAATTTACTAATTAGCAACGTATCTTTAATAAAAATAGACACTGCACCAGCATAATCTGGTGAGAAGTTTTCTTTATATGGAAGTAATATTGATATTTTCATTTATCAAATTTTCTTAAAATTTTTTTTCTAAGTACCCTATCCTTTTTAAGCTTATGTTCATATGACATAGCATTTGATTTTGAACTAAATTTCTTCTTAAATATCAATTTCCATTTATATCCTCTTGTAGATTTAGCTCCTGCATTTGAGTTGTGTTTTAACAATCTTTTTTCAACATTTGTACTGTAGCCAGCATAAGTTTTGTTTATACCAGGATTTATGCATTTTAGTATGTAAGTATAATAAATCATTAGATGGCGGTCCCTAGGGGAATCGAACCCCTCTTTCGAGGATGAAAACCACGTGTCCTAACCGATAGACGAAGGGACCAAAAAATGTTTTTTATTGTAAATTAGGCGATTAATCAAGCTTATCATCTAATATTTTGATTTAATTTTATTACCTTTTTTAGACCAGTTGACTTATGAGTAACAAAAGTTTCTGATGTAAAATCATTTTCATTTAACTTGATACCGTTAACTAATTCACCAGAGGTAATACCCGTAGCACAAAAAATAGAGTCTCCAGAAACTATTTCTTTTAATTCATATTTCTTTTTAAAATCATTTATACCCATTTTTTTTGCTCTTAATTTGTCATGTTCAGAATCAAATAGAAATCTTCCTTGAAAATAACAATTAAATGAATCTAGAGCTGATGCTGCAAGAACACCTTCGGGACCACCACCAATTCCAAGAAAAATATCAACATTATATTTTTTGTTTGTAACTAGTAATGCACCAGAAACATCACCATCTGTTATTAGTTTTGTATTAACTTTGAGTTCTTTTAGTGTTTCAATAATTTGTTTATGTCTCGGTCTGTCCAGCAAACATGCAGTTAAATTTTCAGGTTTTTTATTCAAGTATTCACTTAAATTAGAAATATTTTTTTTTACAGAAAAATCTAAATCAATAACTCCTTTTTCATTTACATTAGCAGAAATTTTTTCCATATATGTTTCTGGAGCATTGAATAAATTATTTTTTTCAGCAATTGCTATTACCGATAATGCACCAGGTAAGTTTTTGGCAGCAAAGTTTGTGCCCTCTAACGGATCAACTGCTAAATCAAACTTAGGACCATTGTTGCTACCAATTTTTTCACCAATATATAACATTGGTGCTTCATCTAATTCACCTTCACCGATTACAACTCTACCTTCAAAATCGATTTTATTTAATTCATTTCTCATTGAGTCCACAGCAGCTTTGTCAGCAGCTATTTTATCATTTTTACCAACTAAATATGAAGATGCTAGTGCAGCCTTTGAACTTACATTTATAAATTTATCAACAAATTTTTTATCAATAGTCATTATATTTTTTTATTAATTACATCTTCATTGATAATTTTTGACTCAAATTCTCTTAGACGCTTATAAACACTTGCTAGTTCAATTATAGTGGGCCATGCTTTAAGAATATACTGCATTGAACCCTCCACCCTGCCAAAAGCTCTTATGATTTGTTGCATGACACCCAACGTAACTGCACCTGCAACAATGGCTGGTGCTAAAAATACATAAGCAGATAAAACATTAGCTTGTAGATATGCAATCCTACCAATATTGAAATATAAATATCTAATGTAGCTTAAAAAATGAATACTTCTAACTCCATCAAATAATTCTTCAATAGATTTTGGTCTTATTGTTCCATCATCTTCTGCTATCACTAAAATCTTTCTATAAGCAGCTTCTTTTTTTTGTAAATCATATTCGACACCAACTAATCTTAAAATTAAACCAAGTAAAATCAAAAAAATTGTTCCTCCAACTGACCAAATTAAAGCGCCTACTATCAATCCATAATCCCAATCACCAAAGAAGAATATAGGTATTCCAACACTTAAGCCAAATAAAATTGGCATAAACTCAATAAGTATCATTAAAGCTTCAATTAAACTTGTTCCGAGTGACTCCATTATTCTTGAAAATTTTATTGTATCTTCTTGAACTCTTTGAGCTGCTCCTTCTATTTTTCGAGCTTTATCATATACGCTATGATACCATTCAACCATAGCAGTTCTCCATCTGAACAAAAAGTGTGAAGTAAAAAAACTAACAATAACTGCCACACCTACATACATAGCAGCCAAAGTTATGAAAGATAATAGGCTTGCCCAATACTCTTCTATAGTAATAGAGTTTGGTGCACCTAAAGCTTTTTGAATCATATCGTAGAATTGACCAAACCATTCATTGATTTTGACATCAATTTTTACTTGTATCCAAAGTGATGATAAAATTATTGCTGATCCTATCCATGACCATAGTAACCATTGTTTTTGAGTAAAAAACCTAAACATTTTTTATTTTAAAAAATTATCAGCGTAAGATTTTTTTACTGTTTTTCTTTTTCTAGGTTCGATTAATTCAAATTCTATTTTCTTTTTTTTCGCATAATTGATCGCAAGTTCTTTTGACGAAAACTCTAATTTTAATTCCGAATAAGTATCTGATGAACTTTCCCAACCCATCAATGGGTTCTTTGTTGGATCTTTAGTTTTAAATTCTAATACCCATTTGCCATTTTTAGCTAAACCTGATTGCATTGGGTTTTTGTTTGGAATGTAAATAATTGCTTTTTTCATAAAGATGGTCGGAGTGGCAGGATTCGAACCTGCGACCCTCTGGTCCCAAACCAGATGCGCTACCAGGCTGCGCTACACTCCGATCGATGTACTAATACAGAAGTTATTGATAATTTCAATGAATAAAGAAGTCTAAATTAAAAGAATTTTAAGTAAATCTGTTATATAACGAGGCATGATAATTACTTGTCCTTGCAAAAAGAAACAATTCAAAATTGATAGTTCGTTAATTCCCAATGAAGGACGTGAGCTTCAATGTGGATCATGTGAAAGAGTTTGGTTTTATAACGCACAAAATGAAAGTGAGACACCATTAAAGTTAAATAAAAATAATACTACAAATAAAACAGAACAAAATAATGAGGTAAAAGAAAAAAATTTAGAAATTAACAAACCATTACAAAAAGAAAAATTAATTGATTCTGAAATAGAAGCAGACAACCTAAAGACTGTTGAAAAATCTGAAAGTAAAAAATCTAAATTATTTTCTTATTTAATAGTTTTTATTATATCTTTTGTTGCTTTAATAATCTTGGTTGATACACTTAAAACACCTCTAATTAATGTATTTCCTGGACTAGAAGTAATATTATTCAACCTTTTTGAAACATTGCAAGATATAAAACTATTTATTATAGACCTAATTTAAAATTTTATGATTAATTATATATCCAAACCTTTTAGATGGTTTTTTAAATTAGAAGCTGCAAGTGGACTCGTTCTCTTGCTTGCTGCAATAATTGCATTATTTATTAGTAACTCAGGATTAGCAGATTTATATTTTGCTACTTTAAATAAATATTTATTTATAGGTGTTAATAATTTTGGTCTAAAATTATCTGTATTACATTGGATCAACGACGCCTTGATGGCTATATTCTTTTTCTTTGTCACATTAGAAATAAAAAGAGAATTTCTACAAGGTGAACTTTCAAATATTAAACAGGCTTTACTACCAATCATAGCCGCCGTAGGAGGAATGTTAGTTCCTGCATTATTTTACGTTTTTATTAATTTAGGTGATAGCGAAACGTTAAATGGATGGGCAATTCCATCAGCCACAGATATAGCTTTTTCTTTAGGAGTTTTGTCATTACTTGGAAAAAGAGTTCCTTTATCTTTAAAAGTATTTTTAACAGCTTTAGCTATAATCGATGATTTAGGAGCAATTGTAATAATTGCTCTATTCTACTCAGGAGATTTAAGCATCAAGTATTTAACATTAATGCTGATAGCTTTTATTGTTTTGTTGTTAATAAATAAATTTAATATCAAAAAATTCTTACCTTATTTGGTAGTTGGACTTTTCCTTTGGGATTTTACTCACAACTCAGGTATCCACGCTACGATTGCTGGTGTTTTATTGGCTATGACAATCCCACATAGAAAAAAGGATAAAGATTTTTCTTTATTAATAAAAATAGAACACGCAATTAGTCCTTATGTTGCCTTTGGAATAATGCCTTTATTTGCATTTGCAAATGCAGGGGTTTCTCTTGAGGGTTTATCTTTTGCTTCTTTGTTGGATAAGGTTCCGTTAGGTATTTTGCTTGGTCTATTCTTGGGTAAACAACTTGGTGTTTTTATATTCTCATATGTATCAATAAAATTAAAAGTTGCTCAAATGCCAAACGATACAAGTTGGTATAATTTTTATGGAGTTGGAGTTCTTACTGGTATTGGTTTTACAATGAGTTTGTTTGTAGGAAATTTAGCTTTCGTTGAAAACATTCAATATATGGATGGTGTAAAAATAGGTGTTTTGACTGGTTCATTACTATCCACTTTATTTGGTTATTTTTTAATATTACTTACTCCAAATAAACCCAAAAAATGAGAAAAGTAATATTTGTACTATCTATAGTTATGTTTTTTTTTAAAACCTCAGCAACAGCAAACTATGAAAAAAAGTTTTATGATTTCACAATTGAGAGCATAACTGGCGAAACAATAAATCTAAAAGATTACAAAGATAAAGTTATTCTGGTAGTCAATACAGCTAGTTTTTGTGGTTTTACCAAACAATATAATGAATTACAGGAACTATGGGATTTATATAAAGAAAAAGGTTTAGTGGTACTTGGTGTTCCATCAAATTCATTTAATCAAGAAAAAAAAAATGATGCAGATGTAAAAGAGTTTTGCGAAGTAAATTTTAATATCAATTTTCCACTTACAACTATCACAGAAGTTAAAGGAGAAAATGCTCATGAACTTTTCAAATGGGCAAAAGATAATCATGGTAAATCTGCAATTCCAAAATGGAATTTTCATAAAATTTTAATTAACAAAGAGGGAAAGGTTGAAGATACATTTGCATCTTTTACTAAACCAATGTCTAAAAAGTTAATTAAATCAATTGAAAATATATTATAGCTCTAAAGTTAAGCCATCATGAGCAGGTATAACATTTTTAGGTAATAACTTTTTAAGTACTTTATAATCTAAAACTGGTGATAAATTTGTTAGAATAGCCTTTTTGGGCTTGAAGATTTTGATTATATTAAGTGATTTTTCTAAGTTGAAATGTGATGGATGAAAATTGTACCATAAACAATCAATTATTAAATATTTCAAGTTTTTAAAATATTTAAAATCCTTTTCTAAAATTTTACTTACATCGCTGATATAAGCTAATTTTTTATCAACAATAAAACAATTTGAATTTACTCTGCCATGCTCAACTATAATTGATTGAATGCTAATTTTTTTATTTTTATTAATTGTGTAAATATTTTTTGGCAACTTATTTAAATTTAATGTTGCTGGATATTCTTTTGAGTAACTTTTGAAAATGTATGAAAATGTATTTTTAAGATATTTGGAAGTATCTATATCTGCATAAACATTAATTTGTTTTCTACTATTTATATAAAAAGATCTTAAATCATTAATTCCATGAGTTTGATCTCCATGCATATGTGAAAAAAGAACTTTATTAATTTTTTTAATTTTATGTCTTAAAAGTTGTTGTCTTAAATCAGGAGAGGTATCTATTAGTATATTTTCATCAGTAGTTTTCAATAAAGCTGAGCATCTTGTTCTGTAATTTTTTATATTTTTTGGGTCACAATTTCCAAAAAAACCATCTGGTCTTGGTACACCCATCGAACTACCACAGCCTAAAATAATAAATTTCATATTTTTTAATTAAAAAAAAGTTTATTAAAATTATTAGTAGTTAGCTCTATCAATTCATTTTTAGAAATATTTTTTATTTCTGCTAATTTTGCAGCTGTAAAATCTATAAATGATGGTTCATTTTTTTTTCCTCTGTTTGGAACTGGTGCTAAAAAGGGACTGTCTGTTTCAATTAAAATATTTTCAGTTGGGATTGATTTAAATGTGTCTTGTAAATCAACTGAATTTTTGAAAGTAATTATTCCACTAGCAGAAAAGTAAGAATTTAAAGATAATAATTTTTCTGCAAATTCTTTTGAACCAGTAAAACAATGCATTAAAATTTTAATATTCTCATCTTTATATTCATTTAAAATTTCCAATGTTTCATTTTCAGCATTTCTTGAGTGAACAATTAGTGGAATGTTAGTTTTTATTGATGCTTTTATATGCTCAATAAAACTTGCAATTTGTTTATCTTTTTCACTGTTGTTATAATAAAAATCCAATCCAGTTTCACCAATACCTATAATTTTTTTGTTATTTTTTAAGTTATCAATAATTTCATTAGCAGTAATTATGTTTGTAGAGCTTTCATGTGGATGAATTCCAATTGTGCCATAAATCATCTCATCTCTATTAACAAGTTCCTTAACTCTAGAGAAACTTTCAAAAGATGTTGATATTGTTAATAGTTTTTCAATACCTATATCTTTTGATCTTTGCAAAACATTTGTTAAATCACTAAACAAAGGTTCGTGATCTAGATGGCAGTGTGAATCAATCATTATTTTTTTCTATTTTTTTAAATAGTATATCAATTTTATTAATAATATTTCCTTTAGTTAAATACTCATTATCTGAAAGAGAATTTAATTTTATTTGATCTTCATTTATGTCAAAAATTTTTAGTGCTTTTAAAGAAGACTCCGGAATAATTGGATACAATAAGAAACTTATTTTTCGAACAATTTCCAATGTAGTATAGACAATTGTATTTAATCTAATTTGATCATCTTTCTTTTTCCATGGTTCTTGATCATTAAAATATTTGTTGGCTTCAAAAAGAGAATTAACAATATAGTCTATATAAAAGTTAATATTTTGATGATCAATTTTAGATCTAATATTATCTAAATTTTTTTTATATTTATCTAAAATTAACAAATCTTCATCTAGAAATTCAATTTCAGAAGGAATTTTTCCATCACAATTTTTGATCGCAAAAGCAGTAACTCTTTGACATAAATTTCCATAATTATTTGCTAAATCACTGTTTATACAATCTTCTAATCTATCTTGAGAAATATTGCCATCATTACCAAATGAAACTTCTTTAATCAGATAATATCTTAATGGATCTAACCCATACTCATCAATTATTTCTAATGGATCCAAAATATTTCCTTTAGATTTAGACATTTTTTCTTCTCCAGATAAAATCCAACCATGACCATAAACTCTTTTTGGTACTTCAATATTGGCGGCTAATAAAAAAGCTGGCCAATAAACAGCATGAAATCTAAGTATATCTTTGCCAATTAAATGTATTGATGCGGGCCAAAATTTTTTGAATAATTCATCATCTTTATTTGGGTAATTTAGTGCACTTAAATAATTTGTAAGTGCATCTAACCAAACGTAAATTACATGATTTTTATTACTTGGAACTTGTATACCCCATGAAAAACTTTTCCTACTAACTGATAGATCTTTTAGACCACTTTTTACAAAACTAATAACTTCATTTCGTCTAGACTCCGGATAAATAAAATCAGGATTATCTTCATAATATTTTAAAAGAGGTTTTTCCCATTTTGAAAGTCTAAAAAAATACGACTCTTCTTCAATCCATTCGACAGGAGATTTTGATGATATAGCTATTTTTTTACCATCTATTTCTTCTATCTCATCTTCACTATAAAAAGCTTCATCAGATACTGAATACCAACCAGAATAATTAGATAAATAAATATCATCATTCTTTTCAAGTTCAGACCAAAGATATTGCACCGTTTTTTTATGCCTCTCTTCGGTTGTTCTAATAAAATCAGTGTTGCATAAATTTAGAGTATCTGAAAGATCTCGAAAAGTTTTGCTTATCTGATCACAAAATTTTTGAGGAGTCTCCCCTGCTCGTTCAGCTGATCTTTGAATTTTTAAACCATGCTCATCTGTACCGGTTAAAAAGTGTACTTTATAATCATCAATGATTTTAAATCTTGCAAAAAAATCAGCAGCTATACTTGAGTAGGCGTGACCCATATGAGGTTTAGCTGATGGATAATAAATAGGTGTGGTAATATAAAAATTTTTATCCATTTAATACTTTATCTTCAAATTCCATAAATAATGTCTCTTCGTCTAAATTATAAATTTTAGTATCATTAATTTTTTTTAAAAAATAATGATAAAGGTGAAATAATTTAATATTTTTCGTAGATATATTGTTTCTAAGATAAACTTCAATAAAAGAATATATTAATTGAATAATTGGTTTGTTTTTTTTATAAGCCTTACTTGATATTAGACTTTGCAAAAAAGTGTCTAAATTATAATCCTTAAGATTTAAATCAAAGTTTTCTGCTAGATTTAATAAATCATATAATTTACCTGGTGTTGTAAAGTAATTTACTAAATCTTGATTTATAAAATTATAAACATCATCGTTTATTAATTTGTTAACAATTTCAATAGATTGAGCATTTGTTAGAAAAATTTTGAAATTTAAACATCTTGATTTAAGAGTTGGTAA
>NZ_JBNAJY010000029.1:0-20286 GCF_052047595.1 Candidatus Pelagibacter sp. HIMB1715
ATAAGAAATATAAAATTGGAATTGCTACAAATGCTGTAAGTTCAACTTTAAATATATGTTTAGCCAAACTAGGTATTTCTAAATATGTAAATCTTAAATTGTCTAACGAAAATATCAAAAATTCAAAACCAAATCCTGAAATTTACTTCAGAATGTTTATTCATTTTGGAGTTTATCCCTCTGAAGTTTTAATTTTTGAAGACTCTCATTTTGGTAGAGAAGCAGCTATCTCGTCGGGTGCAAACCTATATCCTGTTAAAAAGTTTAATGATATTAGCTTGGAAAAGATTAAGATGTTTTTAAAAAATAAAAAAAATAAAATGCATACAAAACCTTCTTGGGTAGATAATAAAATGAACGTTTTAATTCCAATGGCTGGAGCAGGAAAAAGATTTTTTGATGCTGGTTATGTATTTCCTAAGCCATTAATTGAGGTAAAAAACAAGCCTATGATCCAATGGGTAGTTGAAAGTTTAAACTTAAAAGCAAATTATATTTTTATTATTCAGAAAGAACATCAGAAAAAATATAATTTAAAAAGTGTCTTAAATATTCTTAAACCAGGATGCAAAATAATTGAACTTGATCAATTAACTGAAGGTGCTGCATGTACAACTTTATTGGCTAAAAAATATATTAATAATAATGAACCATTGATAATAGCTAACTCTGATCAATATATTGATTGGAATAGCTCTAAAGCCATGTATGAATTTAGTTCTAAAAATTTAGATGGAGCTATTTTAACATTTGAGGCAATACATCCTAAATGGTCATATGCAAAATGTGATGATAAAGGTTTTGTGACTGAGGTTGCTGAAAAAAAAGTAATTTCAAGAAATGCCACTGTAGGTGTTTACTATTGGAAACATGGGTCAGATTATGTCAATTCTGCTGAAGAAATGATAAGAAAAAATATTAGAGTAAATAAAGAATTCTATGTCTGCCCAACGTATAATGAATTAATTTCAAAAAATAAAAAAATCAAAATTTATAAAGTAAATCAAATGTGGGGCCTTGGTACTCCTGAAGATTTGAACAACTTTATTCAAAAAAATAAATGATTTTAAAGAAATATTTTAAAAAAAAATTAGGTGATAAATACTATAACTATAGACTTAATAGAATTTTTGAAAAAGTACTAGGGAAAGAAAAATTTTTTTTTTTAAAAAAGTTTAGTAGCTCCATTAAGAATAAATTTAGTTTTATAAAAATTAAATTGAATAAAAAAATTGGATTTCAGAGTATTACACATAAAGAAAGAGGCTTTATTATAGATTATACAAAAAATAACTTCCTCAGCATACATTTAAGACCAAAAAATTCTAATGATTTTTTTCTTGAGAGTACATGTAATATAAATGAGAAAATTGCAATAATAATTCAAGGACCAATACAAGACAAAATTGATTTTTTAAGGGAGACTTTAAATATTTATAAAAAAATTTTTAAAAACTCCATAGTAATAATTTCAACTTGGAAGAACGAAAATCAAAAATTAATAGATAATTTTAAAAATTCAAACACATATGTAATTTATAGTGAAGAACCAAATAAAGAAACTATGCACAATATAGATAAACAAATAATTTCTACAAATGCTGGCTTAAAATTGGCTTTAAAATTAGGTGCTAAATATTCTCTAAAGACAAGAGCTGATGTTCGGTTAAATAAAAATAATTTAGAAACCTTTTTATTATCTTTAATTAAGACTTTTCCTGTTAAGAAAAACAAACTAATTAGTTCCAGAATAATTGTTCCAAGCTTGGTTACATATAAGTTTAGAATATTTTCCTTGAGTGATATCGTTTTGTTCGGAAATACTGACGACTTATTGATTTATTTCAAAGATGATAATTATATAGATGGATTAAAAAAATTTGGTTTAAATAAAAAAAATGTTTTGATTAATGGAACACCTTTAATCCCAGAAGTTTTTCTTTGCGCTAGATATTTGCAAAAATTAGAGGAAAATTTAGATTGGAGTTTAGAATTTTGGTGGAAAAGTTTAAAAGAATATTTTTGCATAATAGATAATTCTTCCCTAGATTTATTTTGGTATAAATACAATTGGGACTATGAGTATAGAATTATTAGAACTTACTCGAATAAATTTGCTAGAGGTATTGATTTCCAGGACTGGTTATCTTTGTATAATGATTTTGAAAATAATTGGAAATTAGCTTCTAACGATCATGAAAGATATAATAATCAAGTCAAATTGCTCAATATTTTTAAATAATATAGAGATTTAATTTCTGGCGGAGAGAATGGGATTCGAACCCATGATAGAGTTTCCCCTATACGCGCTTTCCAAGCGTGCGCCTTCAACCACTCGGCCACCTCTCCAAATTTTTCTTTAAACCTCTAAAAAATTTTTTGTTTTTTTTTTTATTATAAGGTATTCACGACAATTTTCTTCATATTTTAGTTTTCTAGCTTTCTTTCTGTCAGAACTATATGTTTCTATTATTGCAGCAAGTTGGGTATGTTTTTTATAAATAGACTTGTGTTTAAAAAAGAGTGGTTGTTTAAGATATTTAAATACAGAAATAATATCTATTCGCATTATTTTATTTAAAAAAATAGAAATCCATAGATCATCATTTAATAATAATTTATTGTTATCTTTTATATAACGATCAAAAAAAGATTTTATTTTTTTGAGATATTTTGTATTAATTAAAAAACCATCAGCTCCTTGGCCAACTTTGCAATCTAAAATATCGTTAACACAAAAACTATATGAATTTTCTATATTTTGAATTGCTTGATTATAAAATATTTGTAGCATCTCCTTTCTATATATATGATCGTCATCTAACAAGATTACAAAATTATAATTTTTAATTTTTTCTATAGATCCTAGTAATTTTGTACCAGGTCCAAAATCATTACATCGATTAATTTCTAAATTTTTATATTTTTTTAAAAGATAGCTAAAATTATATTCTTTTACATCAAATCTATTAAATTTAATTGGGATATTTAAGAAAATTTTTTCAGGTTCTATATTTTGATTTTGTAGTGAATCTAAAGTTTTGTTCAAATATGGAAACCTTGGTGGCACTGAAGTCATCGAAACACAAAAATTTTTCATAAAAGATTTTTATTTTATTAATTATCTTTATTTATTTTTAGGACACCAATAAATGCTTCTTGAGGTATTTCTACTCTTCCAAATTGTTTTGATCTTGCCTTACCCTTTTTTTGTTTTTCTAATAATTTTCTTTTTCTATCTGTGGCTCCACCACCATGAATTTTTGTTAAAACATCTTTTTTAAATCCTTTAATTGTTTCTCTAGCAATAATTTTTCCTCCAATTGCAGCTTGAACAGGAATCATAAAATTATGTCTTGGTATTAGGTTTTTAAGTTTTTCACAAACTTCTCTCCCGGTTTTTTGAGCAAAATCTTTATGTATCATCATTGCTAAAGCATCAACTGGTTCACCATTTACTAATATACCAAGTTTTACTAGATCGCCTTCTCTATGCTCAATTATCTCATAATCAAAACTTGCATATCCACTTGTCATAGACTTAAGTCTATCGTTAAAATCAAACACAACCTCATTTAGTGGAAGTTCATAATTTACCACTGCTCTACTACCAGAATAACTAAGGTTGGTTTGTACTCCTCTTTTATCCTGGCACATTTTAATTATTGAACCTAAGTACTGATCTGGAGTTATGATAGTTGCCTTTATCCAAGGTTCTTCAATATATTTTATTAATGTAGGATCAGGTAAGCTTGATGGATTTTGTAAATCCATCGTATCACCATTATTCAAATGAACTTTATAAACTACGCCAGGAGTTGTCGTTAATAAATTAACATCAAATTCTCTTTCAAGTCTTTCTGTTACAATTTCTAGATGAAGCAAACCTAAAAACCCACATCTAAATCCTAATCCTAAAGCTGAAGATGACTCTGGTTCAAAAGAAAAACTTGCATCATTTAATTGTAATTTTGCTAAACCATCTTTTAATTTTTGAAACTCTGAGCTATCTACAGGGAACAATCCGCAAAATACTACAGGTTTACTCGGTTTAAAACCTGGTAAAGCTTCTTTTAATGGTTTTGTTGCATCACAAATTGTATCTCCAACTTTTGTCTCTGATAACACTTTTATCCCTGTTGTAATAAATCCTATTTCTCCTGTTTTTAATTCAGTGATATCAACTGGCTTTGGTGTAAAAACACCAACTTTTTCAACGATATATTCTTGATTTGTAGACATCATTTTGATCTTCATGTGTTTAGAAAGTTTCCCATCTATAACTCTAACTAATATAACAACACCTAAATAAGTATCGTACCAACTATCGACCAGTAAACATTTTAAATTCGATGAACTTTCTCCTTTTGGTGCTGGTAATGTGGTTATAATTTGCTCTAAGATATCTCCTATTCCTTCGCCAGTTTTTCCTGAACATGGAATGGCATTCTCTGTGTCTATTCCAATAACTTCCTCAATTTGCTTTTTTGTTCTCTCTAAATCAGAAGCTGGTAAATCTACTTTATTTAATACTGGGACAATTTCATGATTTGTATCTAATGCCTGGTAAACATTTGCTAAAGTTTGGGCCTCAACTCCTTGTGTGCTATCCACAATCAAAATTGAACCTTCACACGCATATAACGATCTACTTACCTCATAGCTAAAGTCTACATGGCCAGGTGTATCTATAATATTTAAAATATATTCTTTTCCGTCTTTAGCTTTATAATTTAGCTTTACTGTTTGTGCCTTTATTGTGATACCTCTCTCTCGTTCAATATCCATTGAATCTAAAACTTGAGCTTTCATCTCTCTTTCAGTCAGGCCACCACAACTATGAATTATTCTATCTGCAATAGTAGATTTTCCATGATCAATGTGTGCGATGATTGCAAAATTTCTTATATTATCGATTGAACTCATTAGCTTTAGGATCGAATTTTAGCGCCAGTTTTATTTTCCACTGTTTCTACAATTGACTTATTTATTTGATCTAAATCTGCTTCTTTAAGAGTTTTTTCTTGAGATTGAATTGTAACACTTATCGCAATTGATTTTTGGTTTTCAGGAATATTATCACCCTCATAAACATCAAAAACTTTAATGTTAGAAATCAAATTTTTATCAACATTTGATATGACCTTTACCAAATCTTGAGCATTAATTTTTTTATCAACAATAAAAGCAAAATCCCTTTCTGACTTTTGATAATCTGAAACGGAATATTTTGTTTTTTGATCTTTTAATGATTTTTTTGATAATTTTAAATTATCAAGAAATATTTCAAAACCTACTAAAGACTCGGTTTTCATATCTATTTGCTTAATGATATTTGGATGAATTTCACCAAAGTATGCTGCTACACTTTCTTTGCCTCTATTTAAAAACAATCTTCCTGATTTTCCTGGGTGATAATAATCAGGAGTTTCATCATCAATATAAAATTTTTCTGCATAATAACCTGCTTCAACTAAAGTTTGAACTACATCTTTTTTAATATCAAAAACATCAACATTTCTCTCTTTTTCTAACCAGGAAAGACGAGATTTTTTTCCAGCTGCTAAGCCACAAACTACTATATTTTGTTCACCAGGTTGTTTTCCAAAAAATGTTGGTCCTATTTCAAAAATAGATAAATCTTTAATTCCTCTATCTATATTTTTACTCATATACATAATTAAATTTGAAAATATTGAATTTCTTAAAACTCCTAACTCTGAACTTATAGGATTCACAATTTTTAATTCATTATTTTGCCCTTTGAAATGATCATTATATTTTGCATCTGTGAAAGACCAAGTAATTGCTTCCAAATAACCTTTTGAGGCAACAGATCTTTGGAGGAAATGAAACAATTTTTGAGTTTGTGTTAAAGTAGATTTTTTTCTCTCTTTGATTGGTTCTTCTATCTTGATTTTATCATAGCCAACTATTCTTACCAATTCCTCAACAACATCTATTTCCTGGGTAATATCTGGTCTCCAGGAAGGGATAGTTAATTTAAAAACTTTTTTATCTTTTTTGCATTTAAAACCTAAGTTATCTAAAATTTTTAACATATCTTTTGTTAAAATTTTAAAACCTGTAACTTTTTCAAATGAATTTGGATCAAATTTAATTATTTGATTTTTAAATGTACTAATTTTTTGGATATCAATCTTACTAATTTCACCACCACAAATTTCTTTAATTAAAAAAGCTGCTTTATTTAAACCTTCTTCAATCGACAATTGGTCTATTCCTCTTTCAAATCTAAATTTTGCATCTGTATCAATATTTAATTCTTTTGCTGTTTTTCTGATTGATCTTGGATCAAAATAAGCTGACTCGATTAAAACATTTTGTGTATCCATTTCTGTTCCAGATCTTGTGCCTCCGATGATACCACCAAGTCCTAAAATACCTTTGTCATCACTAATTACACACATATCATCTTCAAGTTTGTATGTTTTGTTATCTAAGGCTGTAAACTCTTCACCAGGTTTTGAGTTTCTAACAATTATACCTTTTTCAATTTTATTAGCATCATATGCGTGTAATGGACGGTTAATATCTATCATCACATAATTTGTAATATCAACAATTGCTGAAATAGGTTTTTGACCTATAGAAATTAATTTATCCTTTAACCACTTTGGACTTTCAGTATTTTTTACATTTGTTACTAAACAGCTTCCGAAAGAAAAACATCCTTGGTTTTTTTCGTTTGTAATTTTTACTTTAATTGTTTGAGATTTTTTCGATTTTATTTTTTGTTCCTTAATCTGTTTTAATTTACCAAATCCTGAAGCTGCTAAATCTCTAGCTATTCCTCTAACACCAAGACAGTCCGGTCTATTAGGTGTGATTGATAAATCAATCAAATTATAACTAGATTGAGTAAAAAAACTTTTTCCGATATTTTTGTTGTATTTTGAGGATGAAAGCTCAGTAATTCCATCACTTTCCTCAGACAAGTTGAGTTCAGATTCAGAACAAAGCATACCATAAGATGTAACATCTCTAATTTTTGCTATAACTAATTTAGTTTTATTTTTTGGAATAACCGCACCAGGAGGAGCATAAACAGTAATTAAACCTTCTCTAGCATTTGGTGCACCACATACGACCTTCTTAATTTCTTTTTCACCTACATCAACATCACAAACTTTTAAACGGTCTGCATTAGGATGTTTTTCGGTTTTTAGAATTTTTGCTACTTTGAATAAATCTAAACCTTCAGATAAATTTTCAACACTTTCAACTTCAAGTCCAATATCAGTTAATTTTTCAAGTAACTTCTCTTCCTTTGCACTTACAGTTAAATGATCTTTTAACCAATCAAATGTTATCTTCATCGACTTAGACCTCTATAATTTGTGGGTACATCAAGTGGATCAAATCCAAAGTGATTCAACCATCTATAATCACAGTCAAAGAAAGCTCTTAAATCATTAATACCGTATTTTAGCATTGCTAACCTGTCTATACCTATGCCAAATGCATATCCTTGGTATTTAGCAGGATCAACTTTAACATTTTTTAAAACATTTGGATGAACCATTCCACATCCTAAAATTTCAAGCCACTGATCCCCTTCTCCTATAACAATTTTACCATCTTTAATTTCGTAACCAATATCTACTTCTGCAGATGGTTCTGTAAAAGGGAAATGACTTGGTCTAAATCTCATTTTGATTTTTTCCACTTCAAAGAACTCTTTAATAAAATAATTTAAACATCCCTTTAAATGACCCATGTTAATATCTTTATCTATATGAAGGCCCTCAACCTGATGGAACATTGGCGCATGTGTTTGATCACTATCTGATCTATATGTTCTACCTGGAGCAATAATTTTAAACGGTGGCTTGTCTTTTAACATAGTTCTAATTTGAACTGGTGAAGTATGCGTTCTTAATAGAACTTCCTTATTTTTGTCTAAATAAAAAGTATCGTGCATATCACGAGCTGGATGATTATCTGGAGTATTTAGTGCAGTAAAATTATTATATTCATTTTCTACATCTGGTCCTTCTTCAACACTAAAACCTATTTCTGAAAATATAGATGAAATTTCATCTATAGTTTGAGATACAGGATGAATTTTTCCTCTAACAAAAGGTCTTCCAGGTAAAGTTATATCAACTTTTTCTTTTTCAAGTTTTTGATTAACTTCTTTTGTTTCTATTTCTTTAATCTTTTCTGAAATTAAAGATTGCAGTTCATCTTTTATTTTATTCAAGTCTGCTGCAAAAGTTTTTCTGTCAGACTCTGGTATTGATCCTACAGTTTTGAATAAAGACGAAATTTGACCATTTTTTCCAAATAACTCTGTTTTGATTGAATTGATTTCATCTAAACTTAGCTCATTCTTGAGCTTTGATAAAAATTGATCTCTAATATTTTTTATGTCTGACATATTAGTAGATTATTTCCTTAAGAAATAAAAACAATAGAGATTAATTTAAAGCGGATTGAGCTTTTTGTACAATTGTTTTAAATGCTTCTGGACTATCGTAGGCAATTTCAGCTAAAATTTTTCTATCTATTGTAACACCACATTTACTTAAACCATTAATAAATTTTGAATAAGTCATACCCTCTGCTCTTACACCGGCATTAATTCTCTGTATCCATAATGATTTGAAATCTCTTTTTTTATTTCTTCTATCTCTATAAGCATACTGCATGGATTTCTCCATAGCTTGTTTAGCAACTCTGATAGTATTTTTTCTTCTGCCCCACTGACCTTTTACGGCTTTCAAAACTTTCTTATGTTTTGCTTTACTTGTTACGCCTCTTTTAACTCTTGCCATTGTTACCCTCTTAAACTGTAAGGCATGTATGATTTAACAATTTTGCCATCTTGTTTAGACAAAGTTGTAGTGCCTCTTAATTTTCTAATTTGTGAATTCGTTCGTTTAATCATACCGTGTCTTTTACCTGCTTGAGCAGATATAACTTTACCCTTAGCTGATATTTTAAATCTTTTTTTTGCAGAGCTTTTTGTTTTTAATTTTGGCATAATTCTGCGGACTTATACAAAGAATGTTTAAATTTTACAACCTCTATTAAGGCTTATAAAGGTTGAATTACCATAATCATTTGCTTCCCATCAAATTTGGGTTGCAACTCTACTCTACCAATATCCTTCATATCCTCTTTAATTTTACCCATCAGTTCATTGCCTAAATGAGAGTGTTGGAGCTCTCGCCCTTTAAATCTGATAGTAAATTTAACTTTATCTCCTTTAGAGATAAATTTTTTTGCATTTTTGACCTTAAATTCGTAATCATGAGTTTCTGTTACAGGTCTCATTTTAATTTCTTTTAATGAAATTATTTTTTGTTTCTTTTTTGCAAGATTTGCTTTTTTTTGAGCATCATATTTATACTTACCCATATCCATGATTTTACATACTGGTGGGTTAGCATTGGGTGCGATTTCAATTAAATCTAATCCTTGGTTTTTTGCCATTGATATAGCTTCGTTAGTACTGATCACTCCAAGATTTTCACCATCACTTGCAATTACTTGAACATCCGGTGAAGATATTCGGTTATTAGATCTTGGACCTCTATCCTTTGTTCTTCTTTGAAAGTAATTTTGTTTGAAATCTGCCACTTAGTTTGATGATGCTTTATTTAAAGCAGAGAAAGTTTTTAAAAATGAATCTATATCCATATTTTCTTGTTTATTAGAGTCTAACCTTCTAATCGTTACTGAATTGGAGTCAACTTCTTTTTTACCACAAATTAATAAAAGAGGTATTTTTGCTAAAGAATGATCTCTAATTTTATAGTTTAAATTATTATTTTTAATATCAACTGCAGAACTTATGCCCGCATCTTTAATTTTTTTAGATACTTCTATTGCGTAATCATTAAATTCTTCTGAAATTGGAATTACCATTGTTTGTAAAGGTGAAATCCAAAAAGGAAATTTACCAGCATAATTTTCAATCAATATTCCTATAAATCTTTCTAGAGAACCAAATAGAGCTCTATGAAGCATAACAGGAACTTTTTTTGTTCCGTCCTTATCAACATATGATGCATCTAATCTTCCAGGTAAATTTAAATCAACTTGTAAAGTTCCACATTGCCAATCTCTTCCGATAGCATCTCTTAAAACAAATTCAATTTTTGGCCCATAGAAGGCACCTTCACCTTTATTAATACTATATTCTAACTTAGAAGCTTTAACTGCTTCAAGAAGTGAAGCTTCTGCCTTATCCCAAACCTCATCATCTCCAACTCTAACCTCCGGTCGATCAGCATATTTTAAAATCACATTTTCAAAACCAAGATCTTTATAAATATCTAATATTAAATTTGTTACATTTAAACACTCACTCGTAATTTGATCTTCTGCACAAAAAATATGCGCATCATCTTGTGTAAAAGCTCTTACTCTAAGCAAACCATGTAAAGCACCTGATGGTTCGTAACGATGAACCTTACCAAATTCTGTGATACGTAATGGAAGATCTCTATAACTTTTCAATCCTTGATTAAATACTTGTATATGACCTGGACAATTCATTGGTTTTATCGCAAAGACTTTTTCATCAGGAGTTTCTGATGTGTACATATTTTCTCCATACTTTTCCCAGTGACCAGATTTTTCCCACAATTGTCGGTCTAAAATTTCAGGTGTATTTACCTCTTTGTATCCAGCAGCATCCTGTCTGCTTCTCATATAATTAATTAATTTTTGAAATAATGCCCACCCTCTCTCATGCCAAAAAACTGAGCCTGGACTTTCTTCTCTAAAATGAAACAAGTCCATTTCTTTTCCTAATTTTCTATGATCTCTTTTTTCTGCTTCTTCTATTCTTTTTAGATGCTCATCTAAATCTTTTTGAGAAGCCCAGCTTGTACCATAAATTCTTTGAAGCATTTCATTGTTTGAATCACCCCTCCAATAAGCTCCTGAAACTTTCATTAATTTAAAGTATTTACCTATTTTACCTGTTGAAGAAAGATGGGGTCCTCTACAAAGATCATGCCAATCTCCATGAAAATAAATTGAAACATCCTCATTCTCTGGTATTGCCTCAATTAACTCGGCTTTATAGATTTCACCTTTTTTTTTAAAATGATCTATGGCTTTATTTCTATCCCAAACTTCTCTTTTGGTAATCTCGTCTCGATCAACAATTTCTTTCATTTTATTTTCAATCTTTGCTAAATCATCTTCTGTAAACGGATCTTTTCTAGCAAAATCATAATAAAATCCGTTTTCAATTACAGGGCCAATCGTAACTTGTGTTCCTGGAAACAATTCTTGTACTGCCATTGCTAATATGTGAGCAGTATCATGTCTAATGGTTTCTAGACCCTCAGGATTTTTAGATGTAAAAATTTTTACTGAACAGTCTTTCTCAATTAGATGTTCTAAGTCTTTTAACTCACCATCTACACTTATCACCATTGCTTGTTTAGCTAATGATTTACTAATTTTTTCTGCTACTTCTAATCCAGTAACTTTATTTGGGAAATCAATATTATTTCCATCAGGTAATGTAATTATAGGCATTTAATTTATTAATCTTTTATACTCTGAATAAGTAGAAAAGCACATTTTTTCAACATTAAATTTTTGAACTATATTTTTTCTTCCTTCAACACCAATTAATTTTAATTGAGTATCGTCAATTGTCAGTGTTTTTAAAATTTTCTGACTTAAAGACTTTGCATCACCCGCTTTAAATAAATAGCCTGTTTTTTCATCAATGACAGTCTCATTAGAGCCACCAATATTACTCGCAATAATTGGTTTCTCCATAGATTGGGCCTCTACAGAAACTCTACCAAAAGCTTCTGGTTCAATAGAAGCTGAAACAATTATATCAGACACTTTGTAAGCTAACGCCATATCTTTGCAGTGATCGATAAATCTTAGCTGTTTAGTTAACCTATATTGTTCTGAAAGTCTTATTAGTTTTTTTTTATACAGGTCTCTTCCCTGATCACTTCCAAGGATAACAGCATAAAATGCTTCATAACCTAATTCAATATTTGCCAGATTAATTGCTTCAATAAATACCTCTTGTCCCTTCCAGGTAGTTAATCTACCAGGCAAAAGTATAATCTTTTTATCTTTTTCTATTTCCCATTGTTTTAATAATTTTTTTTCTTCAGTTTCAAGTTTTGTAGTAGGATCAAAATAATCAACATTAATTCCCCTAAATACTACTAATAATTTTTTTTTTTGATTTAAATAATTTGAATAATTTTCTTTGATGTGTGAAAAAATAAAATTTGATCCTGCAATAATTAAATCAGATCGAACCATTACTGAATTATATAATTTTTTCAAATTACTTTTAAAATTATAAGTTCCATGAAATGTAGTTACAAACTTTCTGCTTGTTATCTTGGAGGCTATTAAACAAGACCATGCAGGCGCTCTACTTCTGGCGTGTATGATCGAAATATTATTAATTAAAATAATAAAAGTTAAAATTATTGCATTAATTAAAATTAATATTGGATTTTTACTCTGAACTGGAAGTCTAAAAACTTTTACTTTATTTTTATCTACAAATTTAAGTAACTCACCACCACTAGTAACTATAAATGACTTACAACCGTTTTCTGGCAAATAGTGAGCAATATCATAACAGCCGGTCTCTGCACCACCATATCCAAGTTTTGGTATTACTTGCAAAACTTTTAAATTAGATGACATTTGATATGATTATATATTAATTAGCAATTCTTATAAACGATTATGGCAAATTTCAGATTCCACAAAATTTCAAAGACTAAGAAAATTAGACATATTTGTAAAATTTATAAAAATTCTCCATTCATAGTTTTCTTACATGGATTTATGTCAGATCTTGAGGGAAAAAAGCCAGAAGCTTTTTTAAAATTTGCAAGAAAAAATAAAATAAGTTTTCTTGCCTTAGAATATTCAGGTCATGGAAAATCTACAGGTAAATTCACAAATGGAAATATTTCAAAATGGACTAAAGAAACTTCTATATTGATAAATAAATATATAAAAAATAATAATTTTTATGTCATTGGTTCAAGTATGGGCGCTTGGATTGCTTTAAGACAATTCAAAATATTTAAAAAACAAATTATGGGATTTTTGGGAATTGGCTCGGCACCTGAGTTTTTAGAAAATTTGATGTGGAAAAAATTCTCCAAAAAAATAAAGCAAGAAACAATCCAAAAAGGTATATATCACCTAAAACATGGGAATTATGAGTATCCAATCACTTATCAGCTTATAAAAGATGGAAGAAAAAATAGAGTTTTAAATAAAAAAATAAATTCAAAAATTAATGTTACTATGGTGCATGGTGAGTATGATGAAGCTGTACCGGTAAGTTATTCTAGAAAAGTTTTAAAACTATTTCCAAAAGCAAAAAAGAAATTGATCATTGTAAAAAAAGGTGACCATAGCTTATCAAATAAGAAATGGCTTAATATAATCTTAAAAGAATTAAAATTATTAATTAACTAACTTCTTTTATAACTTTTTTTAAGCTGATAGGGTTTTTCAGTTTATCCAACATTTCTTTAGGACAAACCTGAATGAAATTATTAATTTCATTATCATAATTTTCAATTATTTCTTTAGATAACAAAGATCCTGTCTCTTCATGGTGTTCTTTGATTAAATTTTTTAAACTTTCTTTCCAATAATCTGTTTCAACATTCTGCCAAACTACTGACTCTGGGTTTACTTTTTTTTCAAATTCTTTTGATTTGTCATAGATAAATGCCATACCACCTGTCATACCAGCAGCAAAGTTATCTCCAACATCTCCTAGAATTACTACAGTTCCACCAGTCATATACTCACATCCATTCGAGTCACATCCCTCAATAACTGTAACTGCACCTGAATTTCTTACAGAGAATCTTTCACCAGCTTGACCGGCTGCAAAAAGTTTTCCAGATGTTGCTCCGTATAGAACTGTATTTCCTAAGATAGTATTTTCATTTGAAACTAAGTTACTTTCCTCTGGTAGTCTTATAGAAATTGTAGCTCCTGAAAGACCTTTGCCGACATAATCATTTGCATCACCTTTTAATACTAACTTCAAACCTTTGGATGAAAAGGCTCCAAAAGATTGACCAGCTGATCCTTTAAAGTTTAATACTAAAAAATTATCATCAAGTTTTTCATAACCATATTTTTTATATAAATGATGAGAAATTCTTGTCCCAACTGCTCTATGTGTATTTTTAATTAAATATTCTTTTTCAATTTTTTCAGAATTATCTAAAGCCTTTTCAATCTCCGGCCATATTTCTTGGTCTAGAGTATCTGGCACTGAATTAATTTCTTGGTTTTCACAATATCTAGTATTGTTCCCAGTATCTGCTTGAACAAATAAAGGATTTAAATCTAAATCATCTAAATTATCTGAACCCTTGCTAACTTGTCTAAGTAAGTCAGTTCTACCAATAATATCATTTAATGATTTAAAACCTAATTTAGCTAAAATTTCTCTAACCTCAGTTGCTATAAACGTAAATAGATTAACAACCTTATCTGGTGTTCCAGTAAATTTTTCTCTTAATTTTTCATCTTGAGTACAGACACCAACGGGGCATGTATTCGAATGACATTGTCTTACCATTATGCATCCCATTGCAACTAGAGCAGTTGTTGCAACTCCATACTCTTCTGCTCCCATCATGGCTGCTATAACAACATCTCTACCTGTTTTAATCCCTCCATCAGTTCTAAGTGTAACTGTGTGTCTAAGATTATTTAATGTTAAAACCTGATTAGCCTCTGTTAATCCCATCTCCCATGGAATACCTACGTATTTTACACTTGTTTGCGGAGTAGCTCCAGTTCCACCGTTATGTCCTGAAATTAATATTATGTCTGCTTTTGCTTTGGCAACTCCTGCAGCAATAGTCCCAACTCCTGAGGAAGCAACTAGTTTTACTCCAATTCTTGCTTTTGGATTAATCTGTTTTAAATCATAAATAAGCTGCGCAAGATCTTCAATTGAATAAATATCGTGGTGTGGTGGAGGAGAAATTAGTGTTACTCCAGGCGTTGAGTGTCTTAACTTTGCTATTTCATCGGTAACTTTGAAACCTGGGAGTTGTCCACCTTCTCCTGGCTTTGCACCTTGTGCAATTTTTATTTCAATCTCATTGCAATTGTTTAAATAATTAACTGTTACACCAAATCTTGCTGAAGCTATTTGTTTTACTCTTGAGTTTGCACTATCTCCATTATCTAACACTTTAAATCTTTTTTCATCTTCACCACCTTCACCACTACAAGAAGCACCTTTAATTCTATTCATGCCTGTAGCCAAAGTTTCATGTGCCTCTTTAGATAAAGCACCATGAGACATGCTTCCACTTCCAAATCTTTTTAAAATATTTTCTATTGGTTCTACTTCTGAAATATCTATAGCTCCCTTTAATTTTTTTTCTCTAAAATCAATTAAGTCCCTCAAATTTATTGGTGGTAAATTATAAATACCCTCTGCATATCTTTTATAAGCGTCATAAGAATTAGAACCAACTGCACTTTGAAGTAAATGTATTAGTTTGCCTTGATATTGGTGTGTTTCTCCATTTTTTCTATATCTATAAATCCCTCCAATAGGAAGAATTGTATCAGTGCTTTCAAATGCTTCTTTGTGAATTGCTCTTATTTTTTTTTCGATTCCAGTAAGTCCAATACCAGAAATTTTAGATACAACTCCTGGAAAATAATCTGAAACAATAGTTCTACTTAATCCAACAGTCTCAAAATTGCATCCACCTCTGTAAGAACTTAAAACAGAGATACCCATCTTAGACATAATTTTTAATAAACCTGCATTGACAGATTTAATGTATCTTTCAACACATTCTTCAAAGCTAAACTTTCCAAATAATTTTTTTTCAAATCTTTGATATAAACTGTCGAACGCCAAATAAGGATTTACTGTTGTTGCTCCAACACCAATTAAAGTTGCAAAAGAGTGAGTATCTAATGCTTCTCCAGATTGGACATTGATTGACACATACCCTCTTAATTTTTTTTCAATTAAAAAAGAGTTAATTGCACCAACTGCAAGCAGCATAGGAATTGGAAGTTTTGAAATTGATAAATCTTTATCGCTAAGAATTAATTGTGTAACACCTTGTCTAACAGCAATTTCTGCATCTTTTTGAATTTTTTTAATAGCTTCGTACAAACTGTTACTTTCTTCAAAAGTACAATCAATTATTGTTGAATTATTTCCAAAAAAATTGATGAATTTTTCAAACTGAGAATTAGATAAAATTGGGCTATTAAGAACATAAATATTCTGTTTTGTTAAATTATCAAAATCTAGAATATTGCCTAGATTTCCAAATCTTGTTTTTAAACTCATCACTTTGTTTTCTCTTAAAGAATCTATTGGTGGATTTGTAACTTGGCTAAAATTTTGTCTAAAAAAATGATACAGAGGTCTATATTTATCTGATAGCACAGCTAAAGGGGTGTCATCGCCCATTGATCCTGTAGCCTCTTTTGCATCCTCAGCCATAGGGTGTAAAATTAATTCAAGATCCTCTAAACTAATTCCAAAAGTATATTGTCTTCTTCTTAAATCATCCCCTGAAAAAGAATTTTTTTCATCTTCAATCGTTAGTTTGTCATCTAAATCAATAATTTGTGAATTAAAATGTTTATACTCTTTTGCTAAGTAATCCTTAATTTGTTTATTAGTAAATACTTTACCTTTTTCTATTCTTACTCCTATAATTTCTCCAGGACCTAATCTTCCTTTTGATAAAATTCTTTTTTCATTTAGCTCGATCATCCCAGTTTCTGAGCCTGCAAACAATAACTTATCCTTAGTGATTGCATATCTTAGAGGTCTTAATCCATTTCTATCGTTTGCTGCAATAACCCACTCATTGTCAGTTCCAGCTATAGCGGCAGGTCCATCCCAAGGTTCCATTGTGCTATTTAAAAAATTGAATAATTGCTGATGATCTTTTGGTAAAGTCTTATTCTTCTTAGACCATGCATCAGGAACTAACATTAATTTAGCTAATGGTGCAGGTTGACCTGAAATGTTTAATAATTCGAAAACATTATCTAAAGCCGCAGAATCTGAGGCTCCTTGTTGAATAACTGGCTTAAGATTTTCTATATCATCAAATAATGGACTATTCATTTCTTGTTCATGAACTTTCATCCAATTTTTGTTTCCTCTATAAGTATTAATTTCTCCATTATGTGCAATTGCTCTAAATGGTTGAGCAAGATTCCAACTTGGAGCTGTGTTGGTTGAAAACCGCTGATGAAATATTGCGTATCTTGATACAAACCTTTCATCATTTAAATCTAGATAAAAATCTGAAATTGCTTCGGCTAAGAACATTCCTTTGTAAATAATTGACTTTGAACTTAAGGAACAAATATAAAAATTATTTAATGATTTTTTGAAAGCTTCGTTTTCGATTTTTCTTCTTGTCTCATAAATTTTTCTCTCCAAATCTTTATTTGTAAGTTCTTTATTATGAGGTTTGAAAAGTACCTGAATAATTTCAGGCATAGTTTGAAAAGCTTTTTCACCTAAAACCTTTGGATTAACGGGAACTTGTCTCCATCCATAAATATTAAAATCATTTTTCGTTAGTTCGCTTTCAACAATTGTTTTACAGCTCTCTTGTGCTGCATAGTCATTACGTGGAAGAAAAATCATTCCTACGCAGATTTCAGAATTATCGTGCGTGTGTCCTGTAACTTCAATTTTCTCAATAAAAAAATCTTTTGGAATTTCTACGTGAATTCCAGCTCCATCTCCTGTTTTCCCATCAGCATCTACCGCACCTCTATGCCAAACAGCTTTTAAAGCTTCAATTCCATATTCAACTACATTCCTGGATTTTTTTCCCTCAGTGGAAGCTATTAAACCTACTCCACACGCATCATGCTCCATATCCTCAGAATAGACATTGTTTTTCTTAAGTAGATCAAAATTTTTTTTATAAGTTTTCATTAAGCAACTTTTTTCTCATTTTTGGATTTTGTTTCTAAATAATTTTTTATGGAATCTGCTGCGTCTCTACCATCTTTAATTGCCCAAACAACTAATGAAGCTCCTCTAACTATATCCCCAGCAGCAAAAACGCCACTTAGATTAGTTTCCATAGTATCAAAATCAGTTTTTATTGTTCCCCATTTTGTAACTTGAAGTTCATTGCTATCGAATAAATTAGGTAAATCCTCTGGATCAAATCCAAGAGCTTTAATAACCATATCTGCTTTTATTTCATAACTTGATCCTTCTTGTACTTCGGGTTTTCTTCTACCAGTTTCATCTGGTTCACCTAACTTTATTTGATCTACAAGTAAATTTTCTACCTTATTAGTTCCTTTAAATTCTTTAGGACTAGATAGCCATACAAATTCAACACCTTCCTCTTCAGCATTTGCAACTTCTCTTGCTGAACCAGGCATATTTTCTTTATCTCTTCTGTATAAGCATTTTACTGATTTTGCTTTTTGTCTTACTGAAGTTCTCACACAATCCATTGCGGTATCACCTCCACCAATTACAACAACATCTTTTCCCTCTGCATTTAGAATTCCCTTATCAAATAATTCAACCTCATCACCCAATCCTTTTTTATTTGATGCTGTAAGAAAATCCATTGCTGGAAAAATATTGTCTAAATCATTACCTGGTAAATTAACTTCTCTAGCTTTGTAAACTCCTGTTGCAATTAATACTGCATCATGTTTTTTTCTTAATTGCTCTAAGCTTGCATCCTTGCCAACTTCGAAATTTTTTATGAATTCTATTCCACCATCTCTTAAAAGCTTTGTTCGTCTTTCAACTATTTCTTTTTCTAATTTAAAATTTGGAATTCCATATATTAATAATCCTCCAGCTCTATCATAACGATCGTAAACTGTAATTTTATACCCATTTTTTCTTAACTGTTCTGCCGCTGCTAATCCCGCAGGACCAGCTCCTATAATTCCAACACTTTGATTTTTTTCATTTGTAACTTCGATTGGTTTAACCCAACCTTGTTCCCAAGCATTATCTGTTATATATTTTTCAACGGAACCAATTGTAACTGTTCCGTGACCAGACTGTTCAATTACACAATTTCCCTCACACAATCTATCTTGCGGACAGATTCTTCCACAAACCTCGGGCATATTATTAGTGCTTTGTGAAAGCTCGTATGCTTCTTTTAATCTTCCCTCGGCAGTTAACTTTAGCCAGTCAGGAATATTGTTACTTAAAGGACAATGAACCTGACAGAAAGGAACTCCGCACTGAGAACATCTACTTGATTGTTCTTTAGCTTTTTCGTTGATATATTCGTCATATATCTCTTTAAAATCCTTTTTTCTTTGATCAACTTCCCTTTTAGGTGGAGTTTGCTGACCTATTTTTACAAATTTTAACATTTTGTCAGTCATAAAAAATATAATTTTCGGCAAATTATATAATGATTTTATAAAATAAAGCATTTAATAGGTCATATTTATTGACCTTTAATCTTTCATTTTTGTTATAAACAAACGGGTTTCTAATAAATGCATAGCTACTATGATCAAATCGTATTGTTTGAAATATAAGCTTTATAAGCTACGAAGAAATTATGTTTCAGAATATTATAGAAGTTTTAATCCTTTCAGCAATTCAAGGGATTTCAGAATTTCTTCCAATAAGTTCTTCTGCACATTTAATTTTAGTTTCAAGTTTGTATGAATTTAAATCTAGCTCATTACTAATTGATATTAGCCTTCATCTAGGATCTCTTTTTGCAATAGTTTATTATTTCAAAGAAGAGTTATTAAACATTAATAAAAATAAAAGACTAATAAGTTTAATTATTATTGGATCTATTCCATTAATAATCTTTGGATATATTTTATACACTACAGGGCTAATTTATAGTTTACGAAACATTGAAACTATTGCATGGACAACTTTAATATTTGCGGTTGTTTTATACATTTCTGACAAAAGTCGTTTTGATAAAAAAATTTCTACAAATTTAAATATTCAATCAATTTTATTTATAGGAGTAATGCAAATTTTATCATTGATACCTGGAGTAAGCAGAGCAGGCGTCACAATAACAGCTGCGAGGATTTTAAAGTTTAATAGAGTGGATTCGAGTAAAATATCTTTTTTACTATCTATCCCAGCATTAGCTGGTGCAAGTGTACTTAGTTTAAAAGATATTTTTAATCAACCAACAGAATTTAATTATTTGGTAATAATTGCAATTATATCTTCTTTTATTCTTTCTTTTTTAACAGTTAAATATTTTTTAATTTTTATAAATAAGT
>NZ_JBNAJY010000030.1:0-20864 GCF_052047595.1 Candidatus Pelagibacter sp. HIMB1715
TATTTTATTTTTGCTTTTTTTATTATTTAAAGGTAACCAAGAATTATATAAAGAATTATCTTTATTGATTGGAAGTTTAATATTTTTATTTTGTCTAGAAGAATCGTAAACAGCAGTAACAAATTCTATAGATTTTCTAGCATCTGACAAAGTTACTTCATCACTAGGAGTTCCATCTAGTTTATTTGCAATTTCTTCAAACATACCTGCATACCATGATTTTGGTTCTTTTACATTTGATAGTACTTCATCTATTTGAGCTTGAGTTATAGGAGCTCTTGGTAAAAAGTCCCATTTATCATCAGCTGGACTATATGGTTTATTTGGTGATGCACCAGACACAGCAGTTAATCCTTCAAAACAAAATTTTAGTCTACTAGTGTCATTTGCAGCACCAAGTGTAATTGAGCTTGTAACCAATGTCCCATTTTCCATTTCAATTGACAAAGCAGCACAATCTTCAACTTCAATATCATTTACTCTTGTTGATAATTTAGCAAATACGTTTGAAACTGGACCTAAGATCATACTGACTAAATCATGAATGTGTATCGAATGACTTAATATAGCTCCACCTTGTTCACCTTTCCAAGTTCCTCTCCAAGGTTTTGAATAATAATCTTTTCCTCTATTCCAATGCGTTTCTAAGGAAGCAACCAATGGTTTTCCAGTTAAACCAGATTTTATTAGTGCTTTTAATTTAGAAAATCCTAGACCATACCGATATTGGAAAACTGGAAAAATAATTTTACTTGTTTCTTTACTGATCTTTTCTAATTCATCTACTTCTTTAAGACTTGATACTAATGGCTTTTCACAAATTACATGTTTTCCAGCTTCCATTGCTTTTTTACAAGCAGAAAAATGTAAGTGGGGTGGAAGACATATATCAATGATATCAATCTCTTTTACTTTTAATACATCATCAAAATTAAGTGATACTTTTGTTTCGGTGTCATTTGATAAAATATTATCAATTGCTTCTCTTGTAAGCCCACATAAAGTATGAACATTAAATCTTTTTTTAACTTTTTTAAAATCTTCATAGTGCTTAGCACCAATGTTTGTTCCAATAATTGCTACTTGATATTTGTTCATTTTGTTTCAGCTTTTAATTGTGCTTTTATTGCAAGTTCCATTGAAAGATAAGTTAATTCCTGTGAGCAAGCAGTTTCAGTTCTATTGATTACATCATTAATTAAATTTCTAAAGTAGGGAAGCTTAACTTCAGAGCAATCGATATACTTAACCTCTTCATTATTAGCTAAATATAAATGATTACCTTTTTCTGATTTTGCTAAATCTGTATATTTTCTTATTTCTATATAGCCTTTATTCCCAAGGACTAATAATCGTCCATCTCCCCAAGTTGGAAGTGCATCTGGAGTGAACCAATCCAATCTAACGTAACCGTGTCCACCATTACCAGTTAGATTAACCTCTCCAAAATCTTGAAAACCAGGCTTTTCCTTTTTAGTAGTGTTTTCTACAAGAGCATGATTAATTTTTGCTTCATTTGAATTTGTAAATACTAAAAATTGATGAATTTGATGTGAGCCTATATCAGTAATTATCCCCCCATAACTTTCTCTATCATAAAACCAATCAGGTCTTTCATAGTTGCCTTGCCTGTGTGGTCCAGTACCAATTGTTTGCTTTACTCTACCAATTTTTCCATCGTTAACTAATTCTTCAGCTTTAGCAACAGCTGCAACATGAAACCTTTCTGAAAAATTAACTGACCAAATTTTTCCAGTTTTTTTTATTATTTGTTTAAGCTCGTTTAATTGATCTAAATTTGTACAACCGGGTTTATCTACCATCACATCTTTTCCAGCTTTTAAAGCTTCTATTGAATTATGAGCTCTATCTTTTGGAACTGAAGATATTAAAATCATATCAATAGATGAATCATTTAATATTTCTTCCTTATTTTCTTTTCTTTTAATATCTGGATATTTTGAATTAAATTCCTTTAAGGTTAATGGATCACCCTCAGTCCAAAAGAATTCACAAGTGCATCCTTCTTTTAACATTTCATCCAACATGTCAAAGATATGACCATGATCGATACCTATAACTCCTAATTTTAAATTATTTTTCATTTGAAGATTTAATTATAAAATAAAATTTTAATCAAAAGCACATCTAAAACCAACATAAATTGCATAGAAATTAGATGGTTTGTATTGTGCTCCACTTTTAGAAGTCTTAGAACCTCCATACCACCAAGAAGCACCAGCTGTTAATGAATTATTGTTTTTTTGATCGTCTATCCATTCCCAAACATTTCCTCCCATTGCAACTAAATCATTAATTCCTTCTGGTAATTTAGTTACATCAATATGTTTGTCATAATTTAATAGTCCTTGAGAGTTCATATTTTTAGCTTCATCACCGCTTGGGTATTTATAGACTTTGCCTTTTTCAAACTCTGAAGAATTAAATACTTGCTGATATGCAGCATAAGACCATTCATCAAAAGAGGGCAGTCTTCCATCTATTGATTTACAGTAATCTTCAGCTTCATATCTGCTGATGTGCACTGCTGGTTCTAATTCACTATCAGGATTTTCTCCGTATGGAGTTTTATATGTCCAACCAGCTCTTTTTTCCCAACCAGCACCCCATTCATATCCACCACCAGTTTTCTCTGCTTCAGTGATTAAATTATTTTTTTTGGCATAATTTTTAAATTCTTGAATAGTGATTTCATATTTATTCAAATAAAAATTGCCAAAATTAATTTTGGGATTTTCAAAAGCAAATGTTTTAGAAAATAAAAATAAACTCAAAATAATTAATTTCTTCATTTAATTAGTAGTTTCCTTTTTTATCTGAACCTTTATAAAAAATATCTTGAAGATTTTGATTTTCCCTTTTTTTAATCAACAAATCCTCTTTATTCATCAGTGATTTTGGTCTTTGAATTATCTCATGGTAATGAAATTCATCAACCCCTCTTGCTAATTGAACACTATTTTTACCTAATACTTGTTTAACGTTTGTGCCAATATAACTTTGGATTACAAAACCAATTCTTCTGTCATTACTTTTGTTTATGCCCGATCCATGAACTATTCTTGGGTGGTGTAATGACATTTGACCTGCAATAAGCTCAACAGACTTTACTTCATCATCTGGAACATCATTAACTGTTTGACCTCTTGTTAATAAATTTCCTTCATTAAATTTTTCATCATGATCTTTGATTTCTATATGTGATTTAGGCCACATTTTAATACAACCATTTTCTTCATTTGAATCTGTTAAAGCTACCCAAGCGGTAACCCAATTATGAGGTTCTAAACCAATATATTTTGCATCCTGATGATAACTTACAAAACCTGTTTGGTTAGGATTTTTTATAAACAAAGTTGATCCACATACTAAAATATTTTTTCCAATAATACTTTCTACAGCATCTAATAGTTTTGAATTATGAACTATGGCATCTAGTTTTGGTGATATTAAATGAGCATTGTATCTTTCTGATTTATCAATTTCATCAGGCATTTCTTTTTCGATTAATTCAATTTCATCTCTTGCTTCTTTAGCTTCTTCTTTTGATAAAATATCAATTGGTGCTAAGTAACCTTGATCTTGGTATTGTTTAAGTTGATTTGAATTTAAATTAGCCATATGTTTTTGGAATGAATATTAGCATATCTTCTATTTATTTTTCACCAGTAAAATCAATCTCGTTTCAAAAAATTAATAAATGTGAGATTAAAAAAAATATAGGAATTATTAACGATCGTTTGTTTTCGTTCTCAAGATTATTAGATAGTGGAAAGGCTCAAAAAATGGAACAGGAGCCTGGTGAAAGAAAATTAATAAATTTTCTTACTTTAAAAAATACACCTATACTTAACAAATATTCATTTGAATTTAATGAAGGAAATCTAGAATTATTTGATAACCAAAAAAAATTAATTTCAATCAATCCTAATAATCCTGAAGAAGTAAGTTTAATAGAACAAGAAGTATTAAATTTAGATGACCAAGTTAAAGGACCAGTATTTCTATTAAAGAATAACCAAAATCCTTTTTTTGACACTAATAGCGGGGGAGAGGCAATGAACTCAATATCTTTGATAAATCACAATAGTATAAAAGACTTTGAGAAAAATATGGGTAAAGAAGTCGAGTATCAAAGGTTTAGAGGAAACTTTTATGTAAGTGGTTTAGATGCTTGGGAGGAGAGAAGCTGGATAGGTAAATCTATCAACATTAATGGGGTACCCTTTAAAGTTGATGATCATATTCCAAGATGCTCAGCAACTAATTTGAAACCTAAATCAGGTGAAATAACTTTTAATCTTCCTCAGAAACTTAAAGAGTTTTATGACCACATGGATCTTGGAGTTTATTTAATTCCTCTAGGGGATGGTGAAGTATCTATTGAGGATAAAATTATAATTTAATTTGTGGAACTAGGTTCTTCAAAAACATTTTTTGTTTCATTTATAGCAGTATTGTCTAATGTTTCTGGAGTATCTGGGTCTAGTTCTAATCCTGCAGGTGTAATGGTTGCAGGAACAGGTGTAAATGTAGAATCTGGATTGTCGACAGTTTCTCTTACTCTCATTCTGTATAAACCAAATGCACCAATTAAAGCATGAACTATAATTAAAAATCCAAAAAATCCATTTAATCCAAACCAACCCATAAATAGTGAACATAAAATAGGACCACTTATAGCCCCTAAACCAAAGATTAATTGTAGTCCACCACCAGCAGCAACGAATTTAGATTTTGGAACGAAGTCATTAGTGTGTGCAAGGTTTAAAGAAAATAATGGAAGACATAAACTTGAATACAGACCAACCGCAATAAAGAAAACTATTTTTTTAAATGCAAGTTCATCCATATAATAAATGTTTTGTATAGGATCATTAGAAGTTAAAATTGATAATAATGCTAAAGCAGAACTTCCAAATGTTGTTACAATAATTACCCTTCTTCTATCGTATTGATCAGAAAAATATCCAATTGGTCCCTGACCTAACACTCCCGCAATTGTTGCTATAAATAATAAGATTGAAGTTTCAAATAAAGTTAGTTTTGCAAGGGTTGCATAAACTGAAATTAATGAAAAAAATGCCGCATGAATTACACCAGTGAAAAAAGAACTAAAAGTTCCAAGGGGAGAGATTTCATAAAGTTCTTTAATACTAATTGTTTCAATTTTTTTAAATTTTGGAGCTGGTCTTTTTGTTAATAAAATTGGAACAAGCGCTAAAGATAAAAGTACAGATACTAAAATAAAAGGTTCATATGCTTTTGGTTCGCTTAAGTTAAGTAATAACATTCCAACTGCAAGACCAAAATAAATTACCATCATGTATGCAGATAATAATTGTCCTCTATTCTTGTTAGTTGCTCTATCGTTTAACCAGCTTTCAGTAACTACATAACAACTAACTAAACTGATACCTGTTATAAATCTACTTACTGTCCACATAAATGGATTTACATAAACTACTGCAAGCAATGCACTAAGTGATGCAAGAGATGCAAAAGCTGCAAACACTCTAATGTGTCCAACCTTAGATACAAAATTTGGAGTTGTTCTAGACCCAACAAAGTAGCCGATATAATATCCTGACATGAAGACCCCTGTGGTAAAAACACTAAAGTCTTCAAGTACAGATCTAATACCCATTATCTGCATTTGCAATCCATGAGCTATCATCATGGTTCCAATACCTATAAATAGGGCCCAGGATTTTTTTACTTCTTTTTGCATTTCTAAATTTTAAGTATCAATAAATTGCGGGCTAAGTAGTTTTGGTTTGTGTTTTTTTTATGGCTAGGAATGAGTGAATAGCGATAGTTAAAATGATCACCACTCCTCCCTGAATTGTCTCCATTGAAGGTTGTTCTTTAACAACCATCCACACCCAAATAGGTCCCAAAACTGTTTCCATTAGAAAGAATAGATTTACCTCAGCTCCTGTTATGTATCTTGGAGCTAGTGTTACCAACACAAAAGGAATAGCCACACAAAGTATACACATCGCTGGAATGATATAAATATCATTGTCTTTTAGCTCAAACGTATCGATAAAGAATAAAGCAACTAATGCTACGACTAGCTTACCAACCACAGCTGAAGGAACCAGGTTAAGGCTTTTACCAGCTCTGATGATTGTTGCTCCTGCAGCAAGACCGCATGCAGTAATAAAACCTAAAATATCACCAAAAATATTTCCTAATTTCACAGAGTCGTAAAATATATAAAGAACACTTAAAAACGTAATTGCTATAGCAACTAAAGTATTTCGATCTGGTTTTTCTTTTAAAAATATTGCACCAAATATAGCTGACAACATTGGTGCAAGTGCAATCATAACAAGCGTGTTTGCAACATTTGTGTTTTGAATTGATAATACAAAAGTAATATTGGTAATGGAAAACGTAACTATATAAGCAACACCATAAATTGAATTTCCATAAAGTAATTTAAAAAAACTTGATTTGTAAATAAACAACATTCCAACAAATACAGTTACAAATGGAATGATGCCTCTATAAAAAACTAATCCCCAAGTATCTACATTTGAAAGTCTAATAAATAAACTATCAGGAGTGATAAACATCACTGCAACAAAAGCCATTAAAGAACCTTTTTGCTGATCAGTTAAATTGTTCACGCTTTTAATTCTTTCCAAAAAGTTTTTGCTAAGTTTATTCCTGATAAATCAAAAAAAGTTTTAAGTCCTGTAGGAGAAGTAACATTGATGTCTCCATTTAACTTTTGATCTATAAAATCAATGCCTGCAAAATATATATTTTCTTTTTTCAAATCTTTTGCAATTAATTTTGAAATTTTATTTTCTTGATTTGTTAAATTGATATTAATTGGTTTAGCACCTTTGCTCATATTACTTAAATAAGATCCCTTTTTAGGAACTCTAGAAATTGCACCACAAACTTTTCCATTAATTATAAAAACTCTTTTATCTCCTCTATTAATCTTAGGTAAAAATTTTTGACACATAATATGATCATGTTTTTTAATAAATTTATTAATAAGTTTTGAATCAAATTTATTTAATAAGTGAATATCATTGCCACTATAACTGTGAATTGGTTTGATAATTACTTTCTTATGTTTTTTAAAAAAATTTTTGATTTCATTTATATCCTGAGAAAAAAGCGTATCAGGCATATATTTTAAATATTTTGTTGAATATAACTTTTCAGAGATGTTTCTGATAGATGTTGGGTTATTGATTATTTTAACTTTATTTTTAATAAAATCTAAAATGTAAGTAGTTGAAATATATTCTAAATTAAATGGCGGATCTTGACGGATTAAAATAAACTTACACTTTGTAAGGTCTAAAGTTTGTTTTTTAATGATTTTATAAAATTTCTTGTTTTGATAATTGAACTTAATAAAGAAACCTTTAGCTAAAACTTTTTTGTTAATTATTGATAGATCTTTTGGATCGTAATAAAAAATCTTATATTTATTTTGAATTTCGTTAGCTAAAAAAACACTAGTATCAGTTACAGGGTTTAAGGTAGAGGGATGATTGCCTTGAACAGCTACTATTTTATTTGTCATATAATTCTTCTAAATTTTCATCTTTTGAAAATTTACTAATCATATGATCTGCATTTGTAGTCTTATTATCAACTACATTTTGTAAATGATTTAAGAAGATAGTTTCGTTATTTCCTTTTTTACTAATGATGTCTCTTTTCTCTAATCCTTTTCTAGAAATGTCCAAAAGAGCAGAAGTCCAATACAATAAGTCTTTACCCATTAATTGAGTATTAAATCCTTTTTGAGGAGCTTCTAAATAAGCATTGATTATTTTATCTGTTTCCCATGAAGACACTAATTCGTATGCTTCATCTAAATTTCCATACAACAAACCTATATTAAAAGCTGGTCCAGCACATAGGCAATCCCAACCGCAGGTATCCATTGATCTAAGCTCAATATATTTCTTCAATCTATTTTCAGTAAAGATTGTGCTCAAGTGCGTTGTAAGATCAGATTCAGTTGGAAGTCTATTTCTTATTTCTTCAATTTTTCCATCCATAAAATCTTTAAATGTATATTTTCTTCCTGAAATATACTGATCATTGTGTTGAATGAATAAAATTGGAAAGCTCATTACAAATTCCGCATATTTCTCAAAATCTAAATTTTCAAAAAATAATTTAGGCAAACCTCCTCTTGAAGTACTTTGCCATACTTTAGATCTGTAAGATAAATAATTACTATTCTTTTTTTCTACGATTGATGAATTTGCAAATAGTGCAATTGAAATTGGAACAATAGAATTAGCCAATTTAAATTTTTTAAAAAAATCTTCTTCTGAATTGTAATCAATATTTAATTGTGTTCCACACGTTCGATACATCATGTCTAAACTAAGCTCTCCACCTCTTGGCATGTCTTTTGTCATTAATTCATAACGTTGTTTAGGATTGTTTGGAATATCTTCTAATTTTGAAATAGGATCAAAACCGGCACTAACTATTTTGATATCTAATTTTTTTGTAACTTGTTTTAATTCAAATAAATAATCTTGAGACTCAGCACATGCTTCGTGCATATGGTTTAACTTGTCACCTGATAATTCAATTTGGTTACCAGGTTCTAGTGTAATATTTTTTCCACCCTTATTAAGACCAATAATGTTTTCTTTTTCAAAAACAGGATTCCAGCCAAACTCAGTTAAGGCTGTAAACATTTTTTTTACTTTTAGGTAATCAATTCTTTTATTGTCTTTAGTATTGAACAAGAATTTTTCATGTTCGATACCAATTCTAAAATCTTTATCTTCTTTGATACCAGATTTAAAATATTCAATAATTTTCTCTTTATTGTTAATCATGCGCTTTAGATAGTGGATTTTAATTTAATTTAAAGTAAAGAATAGGGCTTTCTTGAGAATATTTTTCTCACCATTGGCGCAAATTCCTCTAATTTTATACTTTTATAGTCTGGATCAAAAGACGCCTGGTCCCATTTCTCACAAAACTCCACAGCATCGTTAAAATATTTATGATCTTTATATTTATCTCTTTGGTTTTGATTCTTTCCAAGATGATGCGCGTAATAATACATTTGAAACTCACCATGCTTTTGAATGATCCAATGTGTTTTTTCTGAAACATAAGGTTTTAAAACTGAAGCTGCATATTCTGAATGATTAACAGGAGCTAACTCGTCTCCAATATCATGTAACAAAGCTGCAACTACCATTTCTTCATCTGCATTATCTTTAAAAGCTCTTGTTGCAGTTTGAAGAGAGTGTTCAAGTCTAGTTATTTTATATCCCTCTAAAGTAGAATTTAATCCACTCATAAATTTCAATATTCGATCAGCAGTACCATCAATATATTTTTGTTCATACTCATCAAGCAACAAGTACTCATCCTTGGTTCCATTTTTCATTTCAGTAAAATTTACTGTTTTCATATTTTAATTATTAGATGCTGTACTTAATAATGAAAGTTGAGTTATTTTATTGTCACCCAATTCATCAACAGGTTTAACAGGGTAATCTCCTGTAAAATAATGATCTGTTAATTGAGGATAAGCCTCATTTCTTTTGTCAAAACCAATTGCTCTATATAATCCATCAATAGATAAAAATTTAAGTGATTTCGCTCCTATGTATTCGCAGATTTCATCATTTGTTTTATTTGCTGCTAATAACTCTTTTTTAGTTGGGGTATCTACACCATAAAAATCTGGATATTTGATCTCAGGACAAGCAATTCTAACATGAACTTCTTTTGCACCTGCATCATATAGCATTTTAACAATCTTATAAGAGGTAGTTCCTCTAACTAGCGAGTCATCAATTAAAATAATTTTTTTATCTTTAATTGTGCTTTGGTTTGCATTTAATTTTAACTTTACACCTAAACTTCTAATTTGCTGACTTGGTTCAATAAAGGTTCTTCCAACATAGTGATTTCTAATTAGACCATGCTCAAAATTCATTTTTAAGTATTGTGCAAAACCGAGTGCCGCAGCGTTACCAGAGTCTGGTACTGGTACTACTATATCTGCTTCAACATCATTTTCTTTTGCAAGCTCTTTTCCTAAATTTTTTCTATGCTCATAAGCTGTTTTATTGTCAAGTAAGCTGTCTGGTCTTGAAAAATAAATATATTCAAACACACATGGTCTTACTTTTTTTGGAGGGAAGGGCTTGATACTAGTTAATTCATCATTTTCAATTAACACTATTTCACCGTTCTCAACTTCTCTAATAAATTTTGCACCAATAATATCTAGTGCACATGTTTCAGAAGCTAGTACATAGCTGTTTCCTAATTTTCCAATCATCAAAGGTCTAATTCCATATGGATCTCTTACACCAATTAAAGATTTTTGTGTCATCATTACCAATGCATATCCTCCTTGAATTTGGAATATGGCATCAATAACTTTATCAATTGTTTTTGATCTTTTAGATTTAGCAATTAACTGAACTATGGTTTCAGTATCTGAGGTAGTGTAAAAAATTGCTCCTTCTTCTACGAGTTTGTTTCTTAAAGATATTGAATTTGTTAAGTTTCCGTTGTGAGATACCCCAATTCCACCCGCGTTAGTATCCGCAAAAAAAGGCTGAATATTTCTTAAAATATTATTACCAGTAGTGCTATATCTATTATGTCCAATAGCATAATTACCTTTAAGGTTTTTTAAAACTTTCTCTTTATTGAAATTATCTCCAACTAATCCAAATCTTTTTTCTGAATAGTATTTTTCTCCATCAAAAGTAACAATTCCACAACCTTCCTGACCTCTATGCTGTAATGCATGCAAACCCAAAGCTGTTAATGCAGACGCATCTTTTGCGTTACTAATGCCAAATACTCCACACTCTTCTTTTAATTTTGGATCAAATATCTTCAATTTTTTCTTTAGATTCTTGATATGTTTTTTCATTAGGAAATTCTTCAACAAGATAACTACTACCTTTTTTCAAATATGGAAAGGTGTATGATTTATCTAAATTTATTGGCCATTTATCATGATTATAAACAATGTGAATTCCTGAAAAAATACAAACAGCAATAATATATGCTTTTACAAACCCAAAAAAGAATCCAAAGGTAGTATCTAAGCCACCGATACCAGTATATTTTATTGCTTTACTAATTCCTTTATTAATTAATAAGACTAAAAAGATAACAACTATAAATATTGCAATCCCAAGTCCAACATCGAGAACATATTCGTTATCAATTATATCTTTTACATAAGGTTTTATACGTGGAAATAAAATTAGTGTAATAACGTAGGCCAGGAGCCATTTTGCCATTGAAAGTATGCTTAAGACAAACCCTTTTCTATAACAACTGATTAAAGACCATATTGTTATTGCGATATAGATTAAATCAATAATAGAGGATGCTTCAAAAAAATCTTTAAGAGCATCTACCATTAAGCATCTTTACCAAAAGGTTTAACCACCAATATCAAAGCAGGTAGTAAAGTTAACACTGATATCATTGCAAGTAACATTGCAAGACCTGTAAACATTCCAAAATAGATAGTTGGTATAAATTTAGACAATACTAAAATTGAAAAACCAAAAACAATTGTGATTGAGGTATTTAGAATTGCAACACCAACTGTTGAATGACACGTTTTTAAAGTTTTATTGTAATCTTTAAGTTTATTAAATTCTTCTTTGAATCTGTAGATATAATGAATACTATTATCAACAGCTATGCCGATTGTAATTGCAGCAATTGTAATAGTCATCATATCCAATGGAATTCCTAATAATCCAATAATTCCTAAAATAAAGAATGCAGCTATAAAATTTGGAACAACACCTATTAATGAAAGTTTTATATTTCTAAATAAAATAATGAACATTGAGAAAATACCAATCATAACCAAACCAAGTGTCAAAATTTGTGACTTAAACAAACTTTGTAACAAATTGTTAAATAATATTAGCACTCCTGCTAATTTATAATCATCTTTTTCTAATCCTAATTCATTTTCTAGATCAAAATTAATTTTTTTAATTAAGTCATTTCTTCTTAAATTTTCTTGCGAGTCTATAATTCTAAGACTTATTCGAGCTTCATTATTTTCTATTGATAAGTATGGATCAATTATCTCTGTTTTAATACTTTCAGGTATTTTTGAATACAATACTCCCATCTCTAAAGTACCAAGTGGATTATTGTTATTTAGTTGTGTTGCAACATCAATAATTGATGAAAAAGATAAAACTTTTCCAACTTGTGGAAGACTATCTAAATAATTATGAACAGATGCAATTCTATCTATTTTATCTTTAGTAAACCAATATTTTTCATCATTTGTGTCTTCTTCATCTCCCCAATCTTCAAATTCATCATCTTCCTCTGATTTCTTTTCCTCTTTTTTAGGAAATTTTAAAATAACTTCTAAAGGAGTTGTTCCACCTAGCTCTTCATCAATTAATTTCATTCCTTTATAAATTTCAGTGTTTTTATCAAAATAATTTATAAAACTATTCTCAACTTCGAGTTTGCTAATTCCAACTACACTTAAGACAATTATAATTCCAGTTGCAGAAAAAATTGTAAATTTATTGTTTAAAGAAATTGAACCAAGTATCGATGTAATTTTAGAGTCTTGTTCTTTTTTTAGAGATACATTTCCTGTTGAGGTAAAACTTAAAAGAGTAGGGAGCAAAGTAAAAGTTATTATAAATGATGTAATCAAACCAAAAGTCATCATCCAACCAAAATCTATAATGGGTTTAATTTCACTAAAGATTAAAGATAAGAAAGCCAAAATTGTTGTTAAAACTGTATACAATATAGGCCAAAACATTTTGCTCGTTGTTAAAGAAATGATTTCAAAGTTATTTTTTGTTGGAAAATTTTTTTTAAGCTGAAGAAACCTGGTACTCATATGAATATTCATCGCCATTGTAAGAATAAGCATCAAGGCAATAAAGTTTGATGAAATAACAGTTACTTTCCATCCAAGTAATCCAAGCAGCCCCATCATAATAATTACAGAGAAAAAACAACTGCTAATAGGAACTACAATCCAAATTAGATTTCTAAATACAAACCAAAGAGTTGCTATAATAAATAATAAAACTCCAATACCAAACACAATGATATCACTTTTAATAAAAGTCATCATGTCATCTGCAATCATTGGAATTCCACCTAAGTAAATTTTTCCAACATCTTCATAACTTTGAATAACTTGTCTTATCTCTAAAATGTTTTGATGATTTTGTTTTTTGATTTGATCTTTGTAATTTTCAATTTCCTCTCTAGATTTATTTTCAATATCTTCTAATTTTTTATTTTGTTTTATATTAACAATGATCCCACTTGTCTTACCATCTTCACTAATTACAAAATTTCTAAACACAGGACTGTTTAAAATTTCACTAAATCCTCTTTCTCTGTCTACCTCTTCATCTTTTAAAGTTTTAAAGCTTTCTAATCTTTCCTCCAGCGGTGCATCTGAATTATTTAAAAGTGGTATATCTAAAAGTGTAATAACACTATGAACCCAATCTAAACTTTGAATTTTGTATTTTATACTCAGTAGATTATTTATTGAAGAGTCTGTAACCATCCCTTCATTAGGCGTGTATGTGAGAACTAAAAATTCCTTAGACCCATATCTTTCAGTAATTTCCTGTAAGTATGCTAGGTCTGGATCTCCATCAATTAAAAGGGTCTCGGATGAAGCATCTAGCCTAAAATCTTTAGAATAATAACCAAAACTTAAAATAGAAATAAGAAGCAATACAAATATTGTCTTTGGGTTCTTTAAAACTAAGTTTTGATACATTTGAGCTAACATTAGCTCTTTTATATTGGAAATTAATTAGTTTGAGTATCTTTAAATTTGGTAAATCTTTCCTCAAACTCAAGTGTTACATTACCAATTGGACCGTGTCGTTGTTTCCCAATTATAATTTGTGCTAAGTGCGCTACCTCATTCATTTTTGCCTGCCACTCAGCGTGTTCTACAGTTGCTTCTCTTGGTTCTTTTCTAGATAGATAATATCCTTCTCTGTAAACAAACATTACAACATCAGCATCTTGTTCAATTGAACCCGATTCTCTTAAATCTGCTAATTGAGGTTTATGATCATCTCTCTGTTCAACTTGTCTTGATAACTGTGAAAGAGCAACAACAGGTACTACAAGCTCTTTTGCTATTGCTTTTAGCCCTTGCGTAATTTGAGAGATTTCCTGAACTCTACCATCTTTATTGTAAGTTGTTCCTCTCATTAACTGAATATAATCAACAACAATCATATCTAATCCAAATAGTCTTTTAATTCGTCTTGCTCTATTACTTAGTGCTGCAATGCTAATAGCTGGTGTTTCATCAATATAAAGTGGGAGTTCAGCTATATTTTTAGAAGTCTCAAGAAATTTATCAAATTGATCATCAGAAATTCTTCCTCTTCTTATATCATTTGAGCTAATTCTTGCCTGTTCTGAGATAATACGAGTTGAAAGCTGTTCAGATGACATTTCTAAAGAGAAAAAAGCTATAGAAGATTTTTTACCACTATCTTGTAATTTTTGAGCAGCATTAAATGCAATATTTGTTGCAAGTGAAGTTTTACCCATTGATGGACGACCTGCAATAATGATTAAATCAGACTGGTGTAAACCACCAAGTTTATCATCTAAATCTCTAAGCCCTGTTGGAACACCGACAATTCCTTCTTCATTTTTATAAGCTGCAGAAGCCATTTCGATAGTTTGTTTCATGGCATCATCAAACTTTATAAGAGAAGAATTAAAAGATCCTTTTTCTGCTAAATCAAACAATTGTCTTTCAGAATTCTCAATTATAGTTTGACCACTGGTATCAAGGTCATTTAATTTTGCACTATCGATAGTTTCTTCAGAAATTTTTATAAGCTCTCTTCTTACAAACATATCGTATATAATTTTTGAATATTCTACTGCTTGTCTTACAGATGTAGAAAATTTAGTAACTTTTACTAAATACTCTGGAACATTGATGTCATCTTTTTCATCTTCAAAATAATTTTTTAAAGTAATGGGATTCGCAAGCATACCTTTATAGATAAGGCTTTCAATAGCATCAAATATCTTTTGATGCATAGGATCATAAAAATTAATAGATGAAATAATTGTATTAACCTCATCAAAAATATCATTACTCACTAGTATCGAACCAATTACAGCTTGTTCTGCTTCAATGTTGTTTGGTAATTCTTTGAATTTATCTTTTACGATGCTTAAGTTATTTTCCATAAAAAAATAAATCTACATAAAAATTTTATTATTTAAATTTTTATTTTTGGCTGTTGAAAAAAATGTATAATTATTGAATTGTGTCAGCTGAAGTAACGTTAATAACTATTTCAGCATCAACTTCAGAGTGTAAAGAAATTTTAACTTTGAACTTTCCTAAAGATTTAATTTCTTCAACTGGTTGTATCATTGAAGGTTTTATTTCAATTTTATTTTCTTCTTGAATAAGTTTTGAAATTTCAGTTGGTTTCACTGAACCATAAAGTTCATTATTTTCAGTACTTAACTTTTGAACTGAGTATTCTTTATTGTTGATTTGTTCTGCAATCTTTGCAGCTTCTTGTTTTCTCTCGTTGTCTTTTTTAGATAATTCAGCTTTTATTTTTTCTACTTCTTTTATATTTTCTTTTGATGCATAAAGAGCCTTTTTATTTGCAATCAAAAAATTTCTAGCAAAACCTCTCTTTACATCTATCACTTCACCAATAGATCCAATTCTTTTAACGTTTTCTAATAAAATAACTTTCATTATATTAAAGCTAGGTTTCTTGCTCTTTTAATTGATAGAGATAATTGTCTTTGTTTTTTTTGAGAAACGTTTGTAATTCTTGAGGGTAAAATTTTACCATTTTCAGATACATATCTTTTTAAAAGTTTGATGTTTTTATAATCAACCTTAGGAGCACCTTTTACTGAAAGTGGGCATGTCTTTTTAAATTTATACTTATTTGGTTGAAAAATACTTAGCTTTGCAAAATTGCTTTGTTTCCCTTTTTTATTTCCACTTTGTCTTTTTGGCATTAATTTTTTACACTTTCTTTGTTTTCGCTATCTTCTTTTTTTCCAAAGTAGTTAGTGTCTAAATCAAATTCTTTTACTCTAACAGTTAGATATCTTAGTAATTTTTTATCAATAGCTTCGTTTTTTTCCAACTCTTCAACCACTTTACCTTTACCTTTAATTTTAAAGTGAATGTAGCTGCCTTTTTTATTTTTCTTAATTAAATAAGATAGATTTAGAAGGCCCCAGTTTTCAGTTTTTACAACTTCGCCTTCATTTTTTTCAACAATTTTAGAATATTTTTCAGTTAATTGCTTTAGTTCACTCGGAGAAGTATCTTGCCTAGCTATTATAGTATGTTCGTATAAGTTCATTTAAGTTCTTTAATAAAAAGTGAGGATATACTATTATAAAAGTTCAATTACAATAGATAAAAACACAAAATTATTAATATTTTTATATGTTTTCAGTAATATTTCCAGGTCAAGGATCTCAAATAGTTGGAATGGGAAAAGAGTTTTATGACAAATTTGAGCTAGTGAAAAGCCTATTTAAAGAGGCTGACGAGACATTAAATTATTCAATTTCAAAGCTAATATTAGAAGGACCTAAAGAAGAGCTTGATTTAACTGCAAACACTCAACCAGCAATTTTTTTAATAAGCTATTCTATATTTAATGTTGTTAACAAAGAGTTCAATATTGATTTAAATAAAGCAAAGTATTTTGCTGGGCATTCTTTAGGTGAATATTCTGCTTTATCTTGCGCTGGATATTTAAACTTTTCAGAAACATTAAAAATTTTAAGAATCAGAGGTGATGCTATGCAAAATTCTGTGCCGAAAGGTGAGGGTGGCATGGTTGCAGTGCTTGGATCAACTGTTGAAGTAATAGAAAAAATACTAAAGGAGAATGAGTCAAAATTTACAGCACAAATTGCAAATGATAATTCAGAAGGGCAAATAGTCTTAAGTGGAAAAACTCAAGATTTAGAAAAGTTAATTGAAATATTAAAAGAGAATTCAATAAAAAATATTAAGCTTCCAGTTAGTGCTCCTTTTCATTGCAGCCTTATGAGTAAAGCAACAGCGATTATGACAGAAGAATTAAACAAAATTTCATTTTCTGATGGAAACAATAAGTTGATATCAAATGTAACAGCTGAAGTGATTTCAAATTCTGAAGATTTAAAATCACTTTTAATAAAACAAATTGAAAATAGAGTAAGATGGAGAGAAATTGTTTTAAATATGATTAATAACGATGTTAATCATTTTATAGAAATTGGACCTGGGAAAGTTTTGTCAGGTTTGGTAAAAAGAATTAATAGAGAAGTTAAAATTAACACGATAAACACTCAAGAGGATATTGAAAATTTAAAAATATGAATGATTTAAAAGATAAAAATATAATTGTTACAGGTGCCTCTGGAGGCATAGGAAATTCAATAGTCAAAAAATTAAATGAAAGTGGTGCAAATATTTTAGCTTCAGGAACAAGAATTGAAAAACTTGAAGAATTAAAAAAAGAGTTCGAGAAAATAAATATTTTAAAATTTGATATATCTCAAAGTGAAAAAATTGAGGAATTTATTGAAGATGCAACAAAAGAACTAGGTGGTAGTTTAGATTGCATTGTAAACAATGCAGGTGTCACACAAGATAACTTGGCAATTAGAATGAATTTGGATGAATGGAGGAAAGTGATTGATATAAATTTAACATCAACATTTTTAATGAGCAAATTTGCTATTAAAAAAATGTTAAAAAATAAATTAGGAAAGATTGTTAACATCACTTCTGTCGTAGGACATACAGGAAACTTGGGACAGGCTAATTATACTGCATCAAAAGCAGGAATAGTTGCTATGTCTAAAAGTTTAGCAATTGAATATGCTAAGAAAAATATCAACGTTAATTGTATCTCCCCGGGATTTATTAAAACTGCAATGACAGACAAGATAGATGAAAAGTTTAAAGAAACTATTATATCAAAAATACCATCAGCTCGTCTTGGAGAGCCTGAGGATATTGCAAATGCTGTATGTTTTTTGTGTTCAGACCAATCTAACTACATAAACGGAGAAACCTTGCATGTTAATGGTGGCATGTATATGGCTTGACAAAACAGCTTTTTAAACTATTAACGAAATATAACAAAAAGGATCAATATGTCAGAAGACGTTTCAAGCAAAGTAAAAAAAATTGTAGCAGATCACTTAGGTATCGATGAAGCTAAAGTAACTGAAGAATCAAGTTTTATAGATGATTTAGGAGCTGATAGTTTAGATACTGTTGAGTTAGTGATGGCTTTTGAAGAAGAATTTGGATCTGAAATTTCAGATAGTGAAGCTGAGAAAATTTTAACTGTAGGAGATGCAGTTAAGTTTATCGAAGGAAAAGCAAACTAGAAATTTTAATGCCCTCAGATAAAGACGGGGTAATGATCATACTTTCCTCTCCATCCGGAGCAGGAAAGACTACATTGGTAAATTTATTATCAAAAAAAAAAAATTACACAGTTTCGATATCTCATACAACTAGAAACCCTCGACCAGGTGAAGTTAATCACAAAGATTATTACTTTGTTAATGACAATGAGTTCCAAAGATTAATCAAGAATGAAGAGTTTCTAGAATATGCAAAAGTATTTAATAATTATTATGGAACAACAAGAACACCTGTTATTGACAACTTAAATAAAGGTAAGAATGTTTTGTTTGATATTGATTGGCAAGGTGCTGACCAAATAAAAAATAAAAAGTTAGATTTTAAATTAATTTCTTTTTTTATTTTACCCCCAAGTAAAGAAGTTTTATTTCAAAGACTTTCAAATAGAGATATGAGAGATAAGTTGATTGCAGAAGAAAGAATGAAACAGTTTGAAAGGGATGTTTTGCATTGGATCAATTATGATTATGTAATCATAAATGATGAATTAGAAAAATGTTATACTAAAATTAACAATCTTATAGAGGCAGAATTAAATGATGGTTCAAAAGATTATGATTTAAGCTTTATTAGAAATCATATTAATAAATTAACTTTGTAAATTTTCATATTCTTTTGTAATTTTAAAATACGTTTCTGTATCTAAATTTTGTGGTCTTAATGTTAGATCAATCTTCAATTTATCTAATATTATTTTATTTCCGTTGAAAATTTGATTGTAGGGTTTTTTTAACATTTTTCTCCTATGGTTAAAAAATATTCTTGTAATAAATTCTAAATTTTTAGAATTTATATTATAAAAATCTTTTTTTGGTGTAAAAAATAATAAAGAGCTTTCAATTTTAGGTCTCGGAGAAAATGATGCTGGATCAATATCAAATTTTTTTTTTACTTTCAGTTTCCAATCACTTAAAATTGAGAGTCTTCCATAATTGGATGTATTAAATTTGGCATTTATTCTGTCAGCTACTTCTTTTTGAAACATTAAAATAAGATGGTCAAACCAACAATTCTCATCAAATCCTAAAATCCATTTAGTAAGAATTTCTGTTGAAATATTGTATGGAAGATTTCCAAATACAATTAATTTATCTTTTGATAGTGATGCTTCATTAAATTTTAGTATATCCTCATTAAAAACTGTAATTTTATCTTTAAAAGTAAGTCTAAGTTGATTTGCCAATGCATTATCTTTCTCAATAACAAAAACTTTTTTTGGCTTTTGAACTAAAATAGATGAAGTCAAGTTTCCTGTGCCTGGTCCAATCTCTAAAATAGTTTTATTTTGAATATTTACTGTATTTACAATTTTATTGATGATTTTTTTATCAATTAAAAAATTTTGACCTAAACTTTTTTTTGCTCGTATCACTTAATAATCTAAGAAAAGAATTGAATTGAGTATACTTGTATAATTTGACGAATTTTTACCCAACATATTTTCATTTGGCCCATGATCAGGAGAAACACGCACAAACGGAAGACCAATAGTAATATTTATTGGGTCATATTCAAATAATGTTTTAATTGGGGTTAATACTTGATCGTGATACATTCCTAGGATTAATTGAAATTTCTTCCTATTATTTTTTGTGAAAATTGTGTCCGCTGCAAAAGGACCGGATATATTGTAATTTCTTTTTTTTAAATAATTTACAGCACTTAATACTATATTTTTATCCTCATTAAATTGATCTGAGCTTTCACAATGTGGATTTAGTCCAGTGACACCAATTTTTATTTTTAGTTTAAATTTATCTTTCCAAAAATTTGATATGATTTTTACCTTTTTAACAATATCAGTTTTGCTTATTTTTTGAGCTACATGCCTAATTGGAATATGAGTTGTAACAGGAGCAACAGACAAATTTTTATGATATATTAGCATAGCAAAATCTTTTGTTTTAGTTTTGTAAGCAAGATATTCAGTTATTCCACTAAATTTATTTTTCAAAAAAGATTTTTTTGAAATGGGACCGTTTATAAATTTATCAGTAATTTTTTTATCCATTATTTTCAAGCCAATTTCAAAGCATTTATGAATATAATTATTTGATTTTGATGAAATTTTATCAAAGCTTTTCCTCTGAGTGTATTTTACATCAATAATATTTAATTTCTCGAAATTGTAATTTTTTGATAAAAAAAAATTTGATTTTAATTCACTATATACTATTCTTTGTTTAAGAGATTTAGCTTGTTTTAAAAATAGGCTTTTCGAGCAAATCAATATTATAGGTGATCTGAACTTATTTTCTTTGAAGGCTTTTAGAAAAATTTCAAAAAAAATACTATTTGGCTCTCCAGCAACGATCACTATTGGTTTAAAATTCATTAATTTTTAAATCTTTTTCTATTTTATTAAAAT
>NZ_JBNAJY010000031.1:0-16736 GCF_052047595.1 Candidatus Pelagibacter sp. HIMB1715
ATATATTCTCTTCTGGTTATATAGAGACCACTTAAGACAATTATAAAAAGACCTAAATAAGTCCAATTATCTGGTAATTCATGAAAGAAATAATAACTAATTAATATGTTTGTTATGATTTCTGTATAACCTAAAGGAGCTAATTTTGAGGCATCAGCATATTTGAGTGATAAAATCAAGAAAAGATGGGCTACAGAGGCTATAAGGCCGATTAAAGCCATTAAAATCCAATGATTTGTAGTAGGATTTACCCATACAGAAGGCATAAATAAGCTAATAATGACTGTTCCTATTAAACCTGAAAGCAAAAGCGTTAAAAGAGGGTTATCTGAAGTGCTAAGTTTTCTAGTTATAATAAGGTAAAATCCATAACAAATTCCATTACCTAAAGCAGCTAAAGTAGCTAAATTGAGCTCAATAAATCCAGGTCTAATAACAATCAAAGTGCCAATAAATCCTAATGATACAGCGGTCCATCTTTTTACCCCTACTTTCTCATTTAAAAAAAATGGAGATAAAGCTGTGACACAAATCGGTGCTACAAATGCTAATGTTAAAGCTTTAGGGAGTGAAATTTCAGAAATCGCATAAAAGAATAAATACGTAGAAAAAACAAATATCAAACCTCTTATTAGTTGAAGAGCTGGTTTTTTTGTCCAAACTAATGATTGTCTATAAAATATAAGCATTAAAGACAAAGTAAAAACTACGGTAAAAAAATATCTAGCCCATGTTATTTGCAAAACATCCATTGATGAGCTTAAATATTTAGCAAACGCATCCATAACAGGGACAATCATCCAAGCAGATGCATTTAAAATTATAGCCTTCACAACTGAAAGATATATCTTAATAGAAGTATTTTAAAGCAAAGAATACAACTATTGGAACTGTAATAAATGACATTAATGTAGAAACAACAATTGTGCTAGCAATGTTATCGACTATTTTCTTTGGTGAATACATTGATCCAATTAAATAATTTAAAATAGCGCTTGGCATAGCAGATTGAATTAAAATTACACCTGCACCAAATCCAGAAAGATCGAAAAAAATTATAATTAAAAAACCAATTATGGGTCCAATGATTACTCTTCCAATAGAGGCAATTATTGAATTAGTGAAAGAAAAAACTTTTAATTTTGTTAATGCAATTCCTAACGACATTAATATTAAAACAATTGCTGTATATGTTAACAATTCAGTTAGATTAATAATTGCCTTGGGCATCTCGAAGTCAAAATAAATAAAAGTAACTGAAAATATGATTGCGTAAAAAGGTGGATTCTTAATTAAAATATTAAAGTCAAATTTTCTGTCGGCTAAAAACACTCCTAATGTAAAGTGAAGTAAAATTATAAGCGAGGATATTGATGCAGCTATTCCTAAACCTTGTGAACCATAAGCAAAAAGACAAATAGGAATACCCATATTTCCATTATTAGGAAGAAGAAATACTGGAATTTCTCTAATGATATCTTTAGTTTTTAATAGATATAAAATAATTATGCCTGTTAAACCAAAACCAGCAATAGCAATTAAATAATAAATAAAATAACTGGTATATTGTTCAAATGTTATACCTGTAGAAGTAATAGAATATATAACCATTGCAGGTGTACCAACATTTGAGGCAAAAGTAGTTATAAAGGAATTATCAAAATCTGGTTTTTTATTACCAAGATAATATCCAATCCCAACAACAAAAAATACAGGAAATAATACTTCAATAAGTTTGAAATATATTTCCATTAATCAAGCAATCTAATTAACGTAGGTGATTTTAAGATATTCTTATTTTTGCTAAATATAGATAAACAGCTATTACAATTTAATTCTGTAGTTTTATGAGTAACTATTACGATTGTAGCTTTATTATTTTTTTTATCTGGAGTTTGAATTAATCTTTTGACAGAAATTTTATATTTAGCTAAACGATTGGTTATTTGAGATAAAACGCCTGGTTTATCCTTAACTTCAAATCTTAAATATAAAGAATTAACATAATTATTTACGTTGTAAGTTTTTAAAGTTTTTAGCTTATTTACACTTACACCAAATGGCTTTTTGATGTTTCCTCTTAAAATAGATAATAAGTCAGATAATAAAGATGATGAAGTAGGACCTGGTCCAGCACCCTCCCCTTGTAATACACTTTCTCCGACTGGTTTGCCATTAAGGATCACAGCATTCATTACTCCATTTACATTACCAATATACGATTTTTTACTTACAAGACATGGGTGAACAGTTTCAAAAAGTTGGTTATTTTTGAGTTCAGAGATACCCAGTAGTTTAATTCTTAAATCTAATTGATTTGCAATTTTAATATCTTTTAAATCAATTTTTTCTATTCCTTCCATTAAACATTTTTTATTAGATATTTTACTATTAAAAGCTAAAGCTGATAAAATTCTTACTTTTGCAAATGCATCAAAACCATTTAAATCTAATTTAGGATTACCTGGTTCTGCATAACCAAGCAATTGAGCTTTTTTCAAAACATCTACAAAATTTTGCTCAGAATTTTCCATCTCTGATAATATATAATTTGAAGTACCATTTAAAATTCCATAAACTTTAGATAATTTATTAGTAGCTAATCCTTCTTTAATAGATCTCAATATTGGTATCCCACCAGCAACAGATGCTTCGAATTCTAAATTGACATTATTTTTTTCAGCTAGTTTTGCTAAATTGTTTCCATGTTTTGAAATTAAAGCTTTATTTGGAGTAATTACATGAATTTTATTCTTTAAAGCAGTTTCAACTAATTTTTTAGAAACCCCATCAGATTGCCCAATTACTTCAAATAATATATCAACTTTTTCTTTTTTAAAAATTTCAAAAGGGTTTTTATAAAAAATTTTTCTATTAATTTTATATTTTCTTTTTTTATTTATATTTTTTGCAGAAATAGCTACTATCTTAACTCTTTTGCCTGTTTTAAGTTCAATATCTTTTTTTTTAACAATTAATTCATTAAATAAATAATTGCCAACTTGACCAAGTCCAACAACTGCAACATTCACTATATTATTCATTTGCTTATATCTGGATATTTACTTTTTTTAGTATAGTGATCTATATAAATCTCATATTCTTCCAATGTCATTTTTGTTATATCGTCTGACTTTTTAAGTATTTCAGTTATTTTTTTTTGATTTTTTTTATTTTCAGCAGGATGTTCTGTCCAATACTGAGAATCTTTATTTAAAGAGCAATTACATAAAAAAATTAGAAAAATGATTAAAAAATATTTCATTTTAAAGCAGTTCTTTCGGGAAAATTAAATTTATTATTTAAATTTTGAACAGCCTGACCTGCTCCACCTTTGATTAAATTATCTATTGCAGAAATAATGATTATTTTGTTTTTATATTTTGATTTACACACTGTGATAAAGCAATTATTTGTGTTGATAACATCATTTGTGCTCAAGAGTTTATCAGAGTCTAATATTTTAACAAAATTTTCTCCCGTATAAGACTTCTCAAGTGTTTTGATGATTTTTGATTGATTAACATTTTTTTCCAAATCTAAATAAATTGTACTTAATATACCTCTAAACATTGGTGATAAATGTGGAGTAAAACTAAATTGAAAATTTTTATTTGTAAATTTGCTTAAAAATTGATGAATTTCAGAATTATGTCTATGAAAACCAACACCATAAGCACTTAAAGACTCGTATAAATTCTTATCTTTATATTTTTTATGAACTCCTCTACCGGCACCAGAATATCCAGATTTTGAATCAATAATTATATTGTCTAATTTAACTAATTTTTTTTTAATTAACGGAACAAGAGGTAATAATATTGATGTTGGATAACATCCTGGACATGAAATTATATTGTGATTTTTTAATTCATCACGATTTATTTCGGGTAAACAATAAATGCTTTTCTTCTGTAATTTTGGAGCTCGATGTTTTTGTTTGTACCATCTTAAATAATCATTAGCTTTTTTTAATCTAAAATCTGCTGCTAAATCAATTAAAGTAACATTATCATTAAGTTTTTTTGCTATATCTTGAGCTTCACCATTTGGTAGAGCTGTAAAGACAACATCAATACCGTTTAACAATTTAGGATTAAATTTTACGATTTTAGGTAATTTTTTTTTTGACAAAGATTTATCATAATAAGAAATATTTTTTCCAACAGACGAATTTCCACATAGATATTTAATATTAATATATTTGTGATTAATTAATAACTTGATTAATTGAACACCAATATATCCTGTAGATCCGGCAACTAATGCATTAAGCTTAGGCATTTTTTATTATAGCAGTTTAAATTGTAAAAAAAATTATCTTTTAGAAAACTGGAAGCTTCTTCTAGCTTTTCTTCTACCAGGTTTTTTTCTCTCAACAGCTCTAGAGTCTCTGGTTGTGAGCTTTTCAGTTTTCAATGTTGTTTTTAAATTTTCATCAAAGAGAACCAAAGCTTTAGAAATACCATGAACCATTGCTCCAGCTTGACCTGTAGGTCCACCACCTTTTACGCTACATCTAACATCATAATCTGTAGCTTGATTTATAATTTCAAAAGGTCTTGTAATTTGCATTTTGTGAATTTCATCAGCAAAATATTCATTATATAATTTACCATTTACATAAATTTTACCAGAACCTTTTTTTAACCAAACTTTAGCTATTGAAGTTTTTCTTCTACCTGTCGCGTACTTACTATCTTTAAAATCTAACTTTAATTTTGGAGTTTTTGTATTTGATTGTACGTTTTCCATATTAATTTCTTGCTATGTTTTTATTGTTTAGTTTGTCTAATTCTATAACTTTTGGATTTTGTGCAGCATGAGGATGTTCACTTCCAGAATAAATTTTTAATTTTGTTAATTGTTTTCTCCCCAAAACACCACCTGGCAACATTCTTTTAACTGCTAGCTTTAAAGTTTCTCCAGGTTTTTTTTCATGAAGTTTTTCTGGTGTGGTAACTTTAATTCCACCAGGATGTCCTGTGTGTCTATAGTACTTTTTGTTTTGAAACTTCTTACCAGTAAATTTTGCTTGTTCGATATTTTTTACTACAACAAAATCTCCATCATCCATGTGAGGTGTATAAGTAGTCTTATTTTTACCTCTAATAATATTAGATACAACAGTCGCTAATCTTCCAACAACTGCATTTTTTGCGTCTATCTCGTACCAAGATGATGTAACTTGATCTTTTTTTGTGAATTTTGTCATTGTGCGAGGATTAATACTATTAAATTATTCAAAGTCAATTTTATATTTAGCTTGTAAAACATAACTAATATGCTATTTATCACTTGCCGATTTGATCCTATTGCGGGCGTAAAACTGCTAAAATGGAATTTTCATAAAATTATAATCGGTAGGCATTTGAACTGTATTGTGCGCCTAGCATAAAGCAAAAGCACTAAAAAAGGAGTAAAAATGAGTACAAAAAGAAATAATCCAGAAACTATTGCGATACATGGTGGAGACTACAGAAGTGATCCAGCTACAAATTCAGTAGCAGTTCCAATTTATAGAACAACCTCGTATAAATTTAATAACACTGAACATGCAGCTAATTTATTTGCGTTAAAAGAGTTTGGAAACATCTATACACGAATAATGAATCCAACTAACGATGTGTTGGAAAAGAGAATCGCTGCGCTTGAAGGTGGTCTTGCAAGTTTAACTGTAGCATCTGGACAAACCGCTTCTACTTTTGCAATATTAAACGTTGCTCAAGCTGGAGATAATATTGTTAGTTCAACAGATCTTTATGGCGGAACAGTTTCGTTGTTTACACACACTTTAAGTAAGCTTGGTATAGAAGTAAGGTATGCAGATCCGTCTGATCCAAAAAACTTTGAAAAAGCAATAGACGATAAAACTAGAGCTTTTTATGGAGAAACATTACCAAACCCATATTTAAGAGTTTTTCCAATTAAAGAAGTTTCAGATATTGGTAGAAAATATAACATTCCATTAATCTTAGATAACACTGCTGCCCCTGTAATTTGTAAACCAATTGAACATGGTGCTGCTGTGGTTGTTTATTCTTTAACAAAATATATAGCAGGTCATGGAACAGTAGTTGGAGGTGCACTAGTAGATGGTGGAAATTTTGATTGGACAGCAGATCCAAAAAGACAGCCACTATTTAATGAACCTGATGCAAGTTATGGAGGTGTTGTTTGGGGTAAAGCTGTGCCTGAATTAACAGGTGCAAATGTTGCTTTTGCAGTAAGAGCAAGAGTTACCTTGTTAAGAGATTTAGGATCAGCACTTTCTCCAGATAATGCATTTGGTGTTATACAAGGACTTGAAACAGTTGCTTTAAGAATGAAACAACACTGTGATAATGCTACAAAAGTTGTAGAGTACTTAAAAAATCATAAAGCTGTTGAGAGAGTAATTTATTCCACTGAACATAATGAAGAGATATCAAGTCGAGCAAAAAAATATCTGAAAAATGGTAATGGTGCTTTAGTTGGTATTGAATTAGCTGGTGGTATCGAAGCTGGTAAAAAGTTCATTGAGGCTTTAAAAATGTTTTATCACGTTGCAAATATAGGTGATGCTAGAAGTTTAGCAATACACCCAGCAACAACTACTCACAGTCAATTAAATGATGATGAATTAGCTGCTTCAGGTGTAACGCCAGGATATGTTAGACTTTGTATTGGTTTAGAACATATTGATGATATCATTGATGATTTAGATCAAGCTTTAAACAAATCATCAAAAGGTAATTTAAAAGCAGTTAGTTAATTTTATTTATATGTCTACAAATAGAAATTAAGTAATTTGTCTTTTATATTTTGAGATAAATATAAAATACAAAGTTGAAAGTATTATCAAAATAGAATTTATCTGGTGTAAAGATGCAAATAACATTTTTACTCCAGATAAAATAGTTATCACTCCAAGTAAAATTTGAAATGCCAAAGTCAAACCAATTAAAGTAATAGGTTTGTATAATTTTTTGTTTCCAGTATTAATTACTTTAAAGAGGATTAGGGCATAAATGACTATAATTAAGTATGCTAAATTTCTATGTATAAATTGAACAATAGAGGGATTATCAAAAACTTTTAAATTCAAAAACTCTTTAAAACTACTATCATCAGGAAAATAATTAACACCCATTAATGGCCATGTGTTATAAATTTTACCAGCATCCATACCAGATACAAAAGCGCCTATAATTAGTTGCAAAAATAATAAAACTAAAAAAATTTTTAATAAAAAAAGATTAATAGAAACTGTTTGATTTGAAGAAGAAGATAACTTTAAAAATTGCCAATATACAATTGATAAAATGATAAAAGCTGTTACTAAATGTATTGCTAGTCTATAATGACTAACATCAATTCTTTCAACTAATCCACTAGATACCATGTACCAACCTAAAAATCCTTGAAAACAAACCAGTAAAAAAATAAGTCCATATTTTTTTATAATCCAAACTCCTTGTTTTACTGAAAAATAAACCATTGGGAGTAATACGGTTAAACCAATTATTCTCCCTAACTGCCTGTGTCCCCACTCCCACCAGAATATTACTTTGAATTCATCAAGAGTCATATTGAAGTTTTGTTGGCTGTATTCAGGAATTGTTTTATATAAACTAAAATATTCCAACCATTTTTCATTTGTAAAAGGAGGAAAAAAACCAACAAATAATTCCCAAGTAGTAATTGATAAGCCAGAGTCAGTTAATCTAGTCAAGCCTCCAACTAATATTATTAAAGAAACTAAAACTAATAATGTTAGCATCCACAATTTAAGTTGATTATTTAAATGATTATTCTCACTGTACATGCTCAGATAAATATAATAATTATTAAGTATTCCAATAAATTAAATGTCGCCAAATAATAAAAAAAAACTAGATTTAATAAGAGTTAAGCTAGATAAATTAGATAATAAACTGTTATCACTTATAAAATATAGAACAAAGCTAGTTGAGGAAGTTTTAAAGCTTAAAGAATTTAAAAAAGAAATCGTAGATAAGAAAAGAATTAATTTTATTTTAAAAAAAATTAAAGCAAAATCCTTAAAACAAGGCATAGATCCAAAAATAACTAATCGTATTTGGAAAAATATGATTTGGTCTTATATTGATTACGAAAGAAGAAATTTTAAAAAAAAATAATTTATTTACTATGTGGTGGAAGCTTTTTCTCCACAAACATTTCGTGTTTTCTAGTGTCAGGATTGTATTTTTTTGCAGATAATTTTACTTTAGCTTTTTCTCCACCTGCAGGTTTTTTTACATAATAAAAGTAAGGACTATCTGGTTTAGCTTCAGGCACCATTCTAACTTTTACGTGTGTTTTTTTTGCCATCTATTTTAATGTTTTTAAAATTTTTGATATTTTAGTTAACTTATTTTTTAATTTTTCAGCTTTTATAGATTTATCTGCCATTTCGTCAAGCTTTAAAGTATCTTCATTATCAAGGATCTTTTTAACTCCATTAATTGTCATTCCTTGATCTTTAAGCAAATATTTAATCTTCTTAAGAAGATCTATATTTTTTTCATCATAATATCTTCTATTAGAATTAAGAATTTTTGGCTTGATTTGTTTAAACTGTGTTTCCCAAAATCTTATTATGTGAGTTGGTAAAGAACCTCTCTTATTGACTTTTAAGTCTAAAATTTTAGCAACTTCACCAATAGTTTTATAAGCCTGATCAGCTTTATCCATAATCTTTAAGATTTATAAACTCTTTAAATTCTTTTGAAGGTTTAAATAAAACAACATCCCTACTAGTTATTACTTTAGTTTCCTTAGTTTTTGGGTTTCTACCAATTCTACTTTTTTTTTGTCTAATAGAAAAAGTTCCAAATTTAGATAATTTTAGCTTTTTCTCATATTTAATGTTGGAAACAATTGTTGATAAAAAATCATCAATTAAATTTTCTGAAATCTGTTTAGAAAAACCTAGTTGCATATACACTAAATTAACTAAATCTTTTTTAGTTAAATTTATTCTCATTTAAAGATTCTGTTTAATCTTTTCTATCAAATTACCTTTAACAATTCTATGACAAACATCTAATGAGTTAGCAAAGCCAACGTAGTCGGTACCACCATGACTTTTTACTACTGGAGAGTCTAATCCTATAAAAATTGCACCATTGTACAGTCTTGGATCTAATCTTTTTTTAAATTTTTTTAAATTTGAAATGTTTAGAAGAGAAGATAGTTTTCCTATCCAATTTCCAGTCATTGCTTTTTTTAATTCACTTGTAATAAAATTTGCTGTCCCTTCAGCTGTTTTTAATGCGACATTTCCAGTGAATCCATCAGATACAATTACATCAACTTCACCATCCATTATGTGATTACCTTCAATGTAACCAGAAAAATTAAAATTTTCAGATTTTTTATCATTAAGAACTTGATATGTTTCTTTTATTACTTCATTGCCCTTTAGTTCTTCTGAACCAATATTCAATAAAGCAACATTGGCCATTTCATTTGGATATAACGAGTTATAAAGTGCAGCTCCCATCGAAGAAAAATCACTTAGATTTTTTGCACTGCATTCAATATTAGCCCCAAGATCTAATACAACGCTCATGCCTTTTTTATTTGGCCACAACGCAGATAGAGCTGGTTTATCTATATTTTCAATCATTTTAAGATTCAATTTTGATACAACTAATAAAGCGCCAGTATTACCAGCAGATATAACTATATCAGCATGCTTTTCTTTAACACTTTGAATAGCAAGCCACATACTTGTGTCTTTTCCTCTTTTTGCACCTTCTAAAGGACTGTCCGTACTTTTAATTGCATTCTCTGTATGAAAAATTTCATAGAACTCTTTATTAATTTTATTTTCAATTAATGGAAAAATTTTATTTTTATCTCCAAATATTTTGTAAAAAATGTTTTTATTTGATTGATGGTTGTAAACAATACCATCTATAACTTTTCTCGGTGAACCATCACCTCCCATTGCATCAACTGCAATTTTAATTTTTTCGGACATTTAGATTATTATACTATTCTTTTGGGTCTAAAACTTGTCTACCCTTATACATACCAGTTTTTAAATCTAGATGATGAGAAAGCCTGTATTCACCTGATTTTTTATCCTCAACTATATTCTTAGTTGCAAATTTCATTGTTTGTGCTCTCCTCATTCCAGTTCTGGAAGGGGTTTGTTTTCGTTTTGGTACAGCCATAATTATGGGTTACTTACACTTTTTAAATAATAATTCAAAGTTTTTTTTGACAAATCTAAGTTAAATTCATCAAAATAATCAAGCAAATCATCAATATTATTAAAATCTTCTAAAAATATTGATAATTTTTCAATTTTATCTGATTTTGATAAATCATCCCAAAAATGAATCTCAGAAACCATAGAATGAAACAAATTGATATAATCTTTCATTTTTTTGTTTATAGATTGGTCTCCATATCCTATTTCTCTAATGCTTAATTCTAATTGTCTAAAGTTGAAATCATAAATTTCTTGTAAAACTTTTTTATTTTCTTCATTTTTATAATTTTTCAAAAAAAATGAAAAATGCATTAAAAATAAAGTCAATCGATCAGAAAAACTATCTTCTCTATTTAAATCCTTATATAAATCTTTATTTCTAGTGAAATTAATCAATTTATTGTAAATATGTATATACTCATTGCTCATGAATAAATTATATATATTTTTTTTATTTTTAATACTTTCAAATTGCTCTTTAAAACCTGTTGTAAAACATCATGGAGTACCATTATTAGATAAAAAAAATGAGAATTTATTTGTTAATAAAACAAATAGAAACGATATAATTAAATTATTAGGCACACCTTCTACAAAAAGTAAATTTAATAATGATATTTGGATATATATAGAGAGGAAACAAACACAAACCATATTAAAAAATTTAGGCAGAATGAAAATTTATAAAAATAACGTTTTAGTATTAGAAATTGACAAATATGGAATATTAAAGAAAAAAGAATTTTTTAATCAAAATGACATGAATAAATTAACGATAACTGGTGCAACAACAGACACTACATATAGAACGGATTCATTTATTTATGAATTGCTATCAAGTATGAGGCAAAAGGTTAATGACCCTCTTGGTGTGAGGGCCAAAAAACGTAAAGAAATTAGCCAGCGATAACAGCTAATAACAATAAAGCTACAATATTTGTAATCTTAATCATTGGATTAACAGCAGGACCTGCTGTATCTTTATATGGGTCTCCTACAGTGTCACCTGTTACAGCAGCTTTGTGAGCTTCTGAACCTTTTCCACCATGATTTCCATCTTCAATATATTTCTTAGCATTATCCCATGCACCACCTCCAGCAGTCATAGAGACAGCCACAAAAAGTCCAGTAATAATAACTCCTAAAAGCATAGCGCCAACTGCAGCTAATGCTGCAACCTGACCGCCTATAGATAGAATTATAAAATATAAAACTACTGGTGATAGTACTGGTAATAATGATGGAATTATCATTTCTTTAATCGCAGCAACAGTCAACAAGTCAACTAATTTTGCATAATCAGGTTTTTGTTTTCTTTTCATGATACCTGGAAATTTTTTAAACTGTCTTCTAACTTCTACTACAACAGCACCACCTGCTCTTCCAACAGCTTGCATTCCCATAGATCCAAATAAGTAAGGCAACATTCCACCAATTAATAAACCAACCACAACATACGGATTAGATAAATCAAAAGTTACAACGATACCTTCAAGAGCAGAGCCTGCTTCTTTAGAAAAATGTTTGATATCTTCAGTGTAAGCAGCAAATAAAACTAGTGCGCCTAAACCAGCAGAACCAATCGCATATCCTTTTGTAACAGCTTTAGTAGTGTTTCCAACAGCATCTAGAGCATCAGTAGTTTTTCTAACTTTTTTATCCAAGTTGGACATTTCAGCTATTCCTCCAGCATTATCAGTAACTGGTCCATAAGCATCTAACGCCACAACCATTCCAGCTAATGCTAACATTGTTGTAACAGCGATTGCAATGCCAAATAAGCCAGCGATAGAGTTTGTGATCAAAATACCAGCAACAATTATTAATGCTGGAATTGCTGTTGCTTCCATTGATACAGCCAAACCTTGAATAACGTTAGTTCCGTGACCAGTCGTTGATGATAAAGCTACTGATTTAACAGGTCTATAACTTGTACCTGTATAATATTCTGTAATCCAGATTAACAAACCAGTAATAACTAATCCTATCACACCACAATAGTATAAATCCATTCCATTAAACGTATTTCCATTAACATTGTATTCATTTGTGAAACCAATAACATGATCTGTTACAGGCCAAAGAATAACTAGCGATGCAACTGCAGATACAATAAACCCCTTGTATAATGCATTCATTACATTGTTGTCTTTTCCAAGTTTAACAAAGAATGTGCCCAAAATAGATGTCAATAAACAAGCTCCACCAATTGTTAGAGGATAAATCATCATATTGAGATCACCCACGAAGAAAATTGATGATAAAACCATGGTAGCAACAATTGTAACCGCATATGTTTCAAATAAATCAGCTGCCATACCTGCACAGTCACCAACATTATCTCCAACGTTATCTGCAATTACAGCTGGGTTTCTAGGATCGTCCTCAGGAATGCCAGCTTCAACTTTACCAACTAGGTCAGCCCCAACATCTGCACCCTTAGTGAAAATACCTCCACCTAGTCTTGCAAAAATTGAAATTAAGGACGCACCAAAACCTAAGGCAACAAGAGCATTTACAATCTCTCGCTCATCAACTTCGTATTTAAGTAATAAAAAATAATAAACTGCTATTGCTAGTAAAGCTAAACCAGCAACCAACATACCAGTAACAGCACCAGATTTAAAAGCCACTGAAAGACCTTGGGCTAGACCTTTTCTTGAAGCTTCAGCAGTTCTAACATTAGCTTCTACAGAAACTAACATGCCAACATATCCTGCAATACCAGATAATGCTGCACCTATTAAATAACCAAGACCAACTAATGGACTAAATGCAATACTAACAATTACAAGAACAGCTGCACCAACAATTGCAATTGTTTTGTATTGTCTAGCTAGATAAGCTTTTGCTCCGATTTGAATAGCTGATGCAATATCTTGCATTTTTGCATTTCCTGCACTTGAATTTAAAATGTTTTTTCCAGTTAAAAATCCATAAACAATGGATAAAAAACCAGCTCCAATTGTGTATAATAAAATTGTTTCGACAGTTGTGCTCATATAACCCTTAGTTGTTGGTTGTTAATTTTTTAAGCCCGGACAATACAAAAAAAGTCAAAAAAGACAATAATTAACTTTAAAATTGGTGGATATAACCACCTGTATTATTGGCGATTTCTCTGCCTTTTTTATCTAAAATTAAAGACTTGTTTTTACCAGATAAAATAGTTCCTATTTTAGAAATTTTTACACCAAGAGATTTACTTAATTTTTTTATGATTCTGGCTTTGTTTGGTTTAGCAGTAAACAAAATTTGATAATCATCTCCATTGGAAACTAGATCAATTTTTTTTAAATTCTTACTATTCATAAGGTTGGTAAGATTTCTTGATACAGGAATAAACTTTTCATAAATTTTATAGGAAACATTTTGCTTGTTTATTAATTTATTCAAGTCTGTGATTAAACCATCAGATATATCCATAGAACTAGTTGCTAGAGAAAGTAAATTTTTAGAAAACTTATTTTGGACATCAGGCATATAATATTTATTTATAAAATACTTAGTTTTAGATTTATTCAAATTTATTTTATTTTTTAAAACTTGAAGTCCAATAAAACTATCACCTAAATTTCCTGTAACATATATATCATTATTTACATTAGATTGATTTCTGTAGATTATTTTTTTTGAATATCCAACTGAAGTTATTGTAAAGCTAAGTTTATTAGAAAAAGTTGTATCCCCACCTCCTAATAATAAATCATATTTTTTTTGCTCTTCCTTTAATGAATTAGATATTTTTTTAAGATTATTTTTTGTGAAGTTTTTTTTGTTACCTGATCCAGCAATAAAATAATATTTTGGGTTAACTCCTTTGCAGATTAAATCAGAAATTGAAGATCTTAAAATCTTTTTAATAACTAAATCTGGTCTTTTAAAATCTATAAAATGTGTACCTATATTGTATGTGTCTACTGAAATAACTAATCCTTTTTTTTTATCAAAAAAAACATCATCGTTTAAATTTAAAGCTGCTTTATTTTTTTTAGAAATATTAGAGAAATAATTATTTATTAATTCAAATTCATGCATTTGTTCTTAATTTTTTTCCAACATTATCAAGTAAAGCATTTAGATACTTAGTTTGTGAATTTTCTAAGAAATAATTTGATGAATTTAAATACTCTTTAATAATAATGTTTAAGGATAAATTAGGTTTATACATTAATTCATATGTAGCAGCTTTTAAAATAATTTGAAAAACCTTATCTAAATTTTCAAAATTAAATTCTTCACCTAATTTATTTTTTAATTCATCTATAATTAAATCATTTCTTTCGATAGTTCCTAATACAATATCTTTAATAAATTTTTTAAATCTGTGTTTTGGAAACTGTAATTCATTATCTTCATTATAAAATTTACCATAGAGTTTTTGAATTATTATAACCCTAGGATTATTTTTTGGATTAAAATGTGTTCTCATTTTTGAGATAAAACAGAAATTACTGCTTCAGCTGCTTCCGCACCCTTTTTTTTTCTCGCTTTAGCTTGAGACATATTCAAACAAGTAATTATTCCATTTCCAATTGGTTTTTTGCTAGAGATTGATAATTCCATTATACCATTGGTTGCAGCTTGGGAAATAAAATCAAAGTGAGGAGTTTGACCTTTTATAACACAACCTAATGCTAAAAAAGCATCATACTTATTTATGTTTTTTGAAATAGTTACTGGTATTTCAAAAGCTCCAGGAACGTTAATAACTTTAATATTATTTTTTTTTGAGATTAATTTTAAAGCGCTGTTAAGTAATCCATCTGTAATGTCTTTGTAATAATCAGCTATAACAATCAAAATTTTTTTCTTCATTATATCAATTCTTGTTTAGTAATTTTTATACCATAACCATCTAAACCAATAACTTTTTTTGGAGATTTTGTGATTAATATCATATTTTTAATTTTCAAATCTTTTATAATTTGAGCTCCAATTCCGTAATTTCTTATTAATTTATCATTACCCTTTTTATAAAAATCTTTATTTTTATAATCTTTTAGAGTTTGTGTTACAGATTTTAAATTAGAGTCTTTAATAAAGATTAATACACAATTGTTATATTTTTTAAAATAATTCAAAGTTTTGTTAAATGAATTTGGTAATTGTTGATTAATTAAATAATTTTGAACTACATTTGAAGAGATCACTCTTACCCTTGGGGTAATACCCTTTTTTATTTTTCCTTTAATTAGAGCAAAATGTTCTGCACCATCAATTAAATTTTCATAAATTCGAATATTATACTTTTGATCTTTTACAATTATTGAGCTTTGTTTTTTTAATTTAATTAATTTTTCTTTTTTAAGTCTATAAGCAATCAAATCTTCAATCTTTCCTATTTTAAGTTTATGCTTATTTGCAAAATTAAATAAATCCTTACCTTTGGCCATTGTTCCATCTTCATTCATTATTTCACAAATAACAGCTGAATTATTTTTTTTTGCCAATTTTGAGATATCAACTGAAGCTTCTGTATGCCCTGCTCTAACAAGTACACCTCCGTCTTTTGCTATTATTGGAAACACATGACCTGGAGATACAATTTCATTTTTGTTAGCATTTTTCTTTGAAGCAATTTTAATTGTTTTTGCTCTATCCTTTGCTGAAATTCCTGTTGTAATTCCTTTTTTTGCTTCAATAGATATTGTAAATGCAGTTTTATTTCTTGATTGATTAATTGGTGACATCAATGAAAGGTTTAATTTTTTAGCCTGAACACTATCGAGAGCTAAACAAATTAAACCTCTGCCATACTTGGCCATAAAATTTATGTTTTTTGAATTAGTATCTGTTGTCGATATTACTAAATCGCCTTCATTTTCTCTTTTTTCATCATCAACCAATATGAACATCCCACCTTTTCTGGCAATACTGATAATAGTTTCGATTGATGCAAAATTATTTTTTGTCATTAAAATAATTTCTTACATATTTAGACAAGATATCAATCTCAATATTTACCAAACTAAATTTTTTTAAAGTAGATAAATTAGTTTCTTTATATGTATGTGGAATAATCCAAATTTGAAAACCTTTTTTTGTAATTTTTGAAATTGTAAGAGAGATACCATTTACACATATTGACGCCTTCTCTATTAGGTGTTTTCTCTCCTTTTTTGGTATTTCAAAATCAAAAAGATAAGATTTATCTATTTTTTTAATAAAATTAATTATTCCAACAGTATCAACATGACCTTGGCAAATATGACCTGAAATTTTAGTTCCATATTTCAAAGGTAACTCTAAATTCAAAACATCTTTTGTTTTGAGAAATTTAAATTTGGACCTAATTAAAGTTTCATTAGATAAATAAAACTCCATTATTTTTGACTTATACGAAATTAATGTAAGACATACCCCATCACACGCGACTGATAATCCCATATCTTTTGATGAAACCTTTAAGCTACTTTTAACAAATATATTGATACCTTTTGATCTTTTGGCAATTCTTTTAACAATACCTTGGTTATATATAATTCCGTTAAACATAATTTTTATA
>NZ_JBNAJY010000032.1:0-24733 GCF_052047595.1 Candidatus Pelagibacter sp. HIMB1715
GAAAATTCTTTAAGCTCAACTCCAGATAAAGATTGGCTTTCGTTATAATACTTTTTGGTAGCATCTAAAGATTTAGTTGGTTTTTTATAAGATTTTTTATTTTTTTGATTTGAATGAGGCGTTAATTCTGCAATTTTCTCTAAAAAATATTCTAATACATATTTTTTTATATAATCATCCTTAATAGTGTTTGCTACCTCTCTTAATGTTTTTTCAAAAATAGCCATGGAAGAAGGGTTATTTTCAGTTTGTTTTTTATAGTGACTAAAAATAAATTGGTGAATTGATAGCTTAGATTGTTTGGTGAATTCTATGAAATTAGCTTTTCCATTTTTATTCACATAACTGTCGGGGTCTTCTTTATTTGGTAAAAATAAAAATGAAATTTGTTTTTCTGGTTTTAGTTCTTTAATTGAACTTTCTGCTGCTCTTAAAGCAGCTTTATAACCACTTTCATCACCATCAAAGCAAATAATGATATCATCAAAAAATTGATTAAGTATCAAAATCTGTTTATCAGTTAGTGAGGTGCCAAGATTTGCTACAGCATTATCAATTCCGTTTTTACTTAAACCAACAACATCCATGTAACCTTCCACTAAGTAAATATGATCTACTTTGTTTGATAATTTTCTAGCTAAATCTAGATTATATAAGTTTGATCCTTTTTTAAAAAATAAAGTTTCTGGTGAATTAATATATTTTGCAAGATAATCTAAGTTCTCTATTATTCTTCCACCTAAAGCAATTGGTTGACCAGTTATATTATTAATTGGAAAAATTAATCTTCCTCTAAATCTTTCGACATAAATTTTCTTTTTTTCATCTAAATAAAACAATCCAGTTTCAATTAATGTTTGTTCACTATATTTATTTTTAAATTGCTCGAATATACTTGGATTTTTTTCCACATATCCAATTTTAAATTTTTTTACGTTTTCTTTACTCAAAGATCGATTTTTTAAATATTCTCTAGCATTTGAATGTTGTTCATTTTTAATTAATTCATTGTGATAAAAATCAACATATTCATTAAAGATTGATTTATATTCATTCCACTTTTTTTCTCTTTCTTCATCTTTTTTTGAAAACAAATAAGGTTGCATGCCAGCTAGTTGCGCCAAATGCTTAACGGCTTCTCCGAACTTTAAATTTTGAGTTTTCATTATAAAATCAAAAATATTTCCATGTTCTGAGGTAGCAAAACAATGATAAAATTCTTTTTCATCATTAACTGTAAATGAAGGTGTTTTTTCGTTTTTAAATGGAGATAAACCTACAAATTCTTTACCTCTTTTTTTTAATGAAACTGTTTTCGAAACAACCGTCGACACTTTCAATCGCGTCTTAATTTCATCTAAATACTCTTTGGGGTATTTCATTAATTATTCAATAATTCCTTAATTATTGATCCAGCTTTAGAAAAATCAACTTCATCAGAATGAGATTTTTTTAACTCACCCATTATCTTGCCCATATCTTTTAAGGAACCAGCGCCTAATTGAGCAATTAATTCAGCACATAATTTTTTAGTGTCTTCTTCACTCATTTGCTTAGGCAAGAAACAAGTTAAAATATCATATTCATTTTGTTCAACTTCCAAAAGATCAGATCTGTTATTTTTTTTATAGATTTCAATAGATTCGGCTCTTTGTTTAACCATTTTTTTAAGAAGCTTTTTTATATCCTCATCATCCGTATCTTTTTTGTTGGGCCCAGAACGATTTGCAATGTCTAAATCTTTAATAGAAGATAAAATTAACCTGTAGGTTGATATTTTATTTTTATCTTTTGATTTTAGAGCATTTTTATATTCGTTTTCGATAGTGTTCTTTAATGACATAATTTTTTTAATCTACTTCAAAGAAAAAATTCTTCAAAAGAAAAATTGTTTTTTTACAATTTTATAATACATCTCTGTTGCGATAATAAAGCAATTATTGTATTAACCTTTAACTCATGAGTTGTAATTGATCAAAAATTCAAAAAAAATAAACTCAAAAAATAATTATCAAATTAACACAGGCGTTTTAGTTCTTGAAAATAAGAAAGTATTTAAAGGAATTGGTATTGGCTACGAGAGTGAGGCAACTGGAGAAGTATGTTTTAATACTTCTTTAACTGGCTACCAGGAAATAATCTCAGATCCATCCTATGCTGGTCAAATTATCAATTTTACGTTTCCACACATTGGAAATGTAGGTACCAACAGGGAAGATATAGAGTCTGACAAAATATGGACTAGAGGAGTAATTTTTAATTCAGAAATTACTGATCCATCAAACTATAGAGCTTTTTTACATCTGGATGCATGGCTTAAGAAAAATAAAATTGTTGGTCTTGCTGGTCTTGATACTAGAAGTTTAACTAATTTTATTAGAGACAAAGGAGCACCAAAAGGAACAATTGCTTTCTCAAAAAAGCAAAAATTCAATATAAGCAAACTAACAAATACGACTTTAAAATGGAGTGGATTAAAAAATCTAGATCTCGCTAAAGAAGTATCGACTCCAAAAAATTATATTTGGAAGGGTTTTAAAACTTGGAATAAGAAAGATGGATTTGTAAAAAATAAAAAAAATCAATTTCATGTTGTTGCAATAGATTACGGAATTAAAAAAAATATTTTAAGATATTTTTCTGATTTTAATTGCAAAGTGACAGTAGTACATTGCAAAACATCTGCTGAAAAAATTTTAAGTCTTAAACCAAATGGAATATTTTTATCAAATGGCCCTGGAGATCCTGCTGCTACAGGAAAGTATGCGATAAATATAATTAAAAACCTTATTAAAAAAAATATTCCAATATTTGGCATTTGTTTGGGTCACCAGATTCTCGCTCTAACACTTGGTGGTAAAACAAAAAAAATGAAGTTAGGTCATAGAGGTGCAAATCATCCTGTAAAAAATTTAATTCATGACAATGTAGAGATCACTAGTCAAAACCATGGCTTTGAAGTTGTTAAAGAAACTTTACCGAAAAATATTCAAGTCACTCATAAATCATTATTTGATAATAGTATTGAGGGTATTAAGTTAAAAAATAAACCCGTATTTTCAGTTCAATATCACCCCGAGTCTAACCCTGGACCACAAGATAGTGTCTATTTATTTAGAGAATTTATTAACAATATGAAAAAAAATGCCAAAAAGAAAAGATCTTAAAAAAATATTAGTAGTAGGTGCTGGTCCAATTATTATTGGCCAAGCATGTGAGTTTGATTATTCAGGAACACAAGCTTGTAAAGCTTTAAAAGATGAAGGTTATAAAGTTGTTTTAATTAATTCCAACCCTGCAACCATCATGACAGATCCAGATGTTGCAGATAAAACTTATATAGAGCCAATCACCTTAGAGGTTCTAGAGAAAATTCTTATAAAAGAAAAACCAGATGCAATTCTTCCAACAATGGGAGGCCAAACTGCTCTAAATCTTGCAATGGAGGCAGAGAAAAAAGGAATATTAAAAAAATACAAAATAGAACTTATTGGTGCAAATTCTAAAGCAATTTCTAATGCTGAAGATCGAAAGAAATTTAGAAAAAATATGATTGATATTGGTTTAGATTTACCAAAATCTGAGATTGTTAATAATATCAATCAAGCTTCTAAAGTTCTAAATAAAATTGGTTTGCCTGCAATCATTAGACCTGCATTTACACTAGGTGGTCTAGGTGGTGGAATAGCAAAGAATAAAAAAGAATATCTTAAAATTATAAAAAATGGATTACACGAGTCACCGGTTAGCCAGGTTCTTGTAGAAGAGTGTTTAGAGGGTTGGAAAGAATTTGAGATGGAAGTTGTAAGGGATAAAAAAGACAACTGTATCATCATTTGCTCAATAGAAAATATTGATCCGATGGGAATTCACACAGGAGATTCTGTAACTGTAGCTCCAGCTTTAACTCTTACTGATAAAGAATATCAAGTTATGAGAAATGCCTCTATTGCATGTTTAAGAAAAATTGGAGTTGAGACAGGTGGGTCTAATGTTCAATTTGCAATCAATCCAAAAAATGGACGAATGGTTGTTATTGAAATGAATCCAAGAGTATCTAGATCATCAGCACTTGCATCTAAAGCAACTGGGTTTCCAATTGCAAAAGTAGCGGCTAAGCTCGCGGTTGGTTATACATTAGACGAACTTAAAAATGAGATTACAAAAGTAACACCTGCTTCTTTTGAACCAAGTATTGATTATGTAGTAACTAAAATACCAAGGTTTACTTTTGAAAAATTTTCTACATCGCCAGCAACTTTAGGCACTTCAATGAAATCTGTTGGTGAAGCAATGGCTATAGGAAGAAATTTCAAAGAGTCTGTTCAAAAAGCATTGGTATCCTTAGAAACTGGTTTTTCTGGTTTTGACAAAATATTTAATCTAAATAAAAAACAAATAGAAAAAAAACTGAAAGAGCATATTCCAAACAAAATGCTTCTTGTTGCCGAGGCTTTTAGAAAAAAAATCAATTTAAAAAGAATTTACAGTTTATCTAAAATTGATCCTTGGTTCTTAGGACAAATTAAAGAGATTGTTGATAACGAGTTAGTTATTAAAAAAAGAGGTCTTCCTAAAGATTATAATGAATTTAATAGAATTAAATCTATTGGTTTTTCAGACAAAAAATTAGCTGAGCTTACTAATTCCTCAGAAGACATAATAAGAAGAAAAAGAACAGCTCTAAAAGTGCTACCTGTATATAAAAAAGTTGATACCTGTGCTGCTGAATTTAAATCATTTACACCTTACATGTATTCAACTTATCAAAGAAATTTCTCAATAAATTCCGAGTGTGAGGCAGATCCATCAAGTAGAAAGAAAATAATAATTTTAGGTGGTGGACCTAACAGAATAGGCCAAGGGATTGAGTTTGATTATTGTTGTTGTCAGGCAAGTTTTTCTTTGAAAGACGCAGGTTTTGAGACCATCATGGTTAATTGTAACCCTGAAACTGTATCTACAGATTATGACACAAGTGATCGGTTATATTTTGAACCCTTGAAAGAAGAGTATGTATTTAACATTATTAAAAAGGAGCAAGAAAAAGGAAATCTAATAGGTGTTATTGCTCAGTTTGGAGGACAAACTCCAATAAAGCTTGCTAAATTTTTAAATGATAACAAACTTCCAATTTTAGGAACACAATATAACTCAATAGATTTAGCAGAAGATAGAGATCAATTTAGAAATTTATTAATTAAATTAAATTTAAAACAAGCAGATAGTGGAATTGCAAAAACATTCAAAGAGGCAATTAAAATATCGGAGAAAATTGGCTTACCACTAGTGGTTAGGCCTTCATATGTTCTAGGTGGAAGAGCAATGGAGATTGTTCATGAGAAAAGTCAGTTAAAAAACTTTGTTGAAGAAGCATTTAAAGCTGCTGAAGAAAATCCAATTCTAATTGATAAATTTCTAGATCATGCAATGGAAGTTGATGTGGATGCTATTTCTGATGGAAAGGATGTTTATGTAGCAGGTATCATGCAACATATTGAAGAGGCAGGAATTCATTCTGGGGACTCAGCATGTAGTTTGCCACCGGTATCTATTAAGCCATATCTAATTAAAGAAATTGAAAACCAAACAAAGAAACTAGCTCTAGCTTTAAAAGTAAAAGGTTTTATGAATATTCAATATGCAATCAAGAAAGATGAAATTTATATTATTGAAGTAAACCCTCGTGCTAGTAGAACTGTGCCTTTTGTATCAAAAGCAAAAGGAATTCCACTTGCAAAGATTGCATCAAGAATAATGGCTGGTGAAAAACTTTCTAAATTTAATCTTAAAGATAAATCAAAAGGAATGTATGCAGTAAAAGAAGCTGTATTTCCTTTTAATAAATTTCCAAATAGCGATTTACTTTTAGGCCCTGAGATGAAGTCTACAGGTGAAGTGATGGGATTTGATAAAGATTTTGGAATGGCTTTTGCTAAAAGTCAGATTGCTGCAGCTAATTCTCTTCCAAAAGAAGGACTTGCATTTATATCTTTGAAAGATTCTCATAAAGATGAAGGTATTGATCTTGCAAAAGAGCTTATTAAAAATAATTTTAAATTATGCGCAACCAAAGGTACTGCTGAATACATACAAAAACACGGAATGAAATGTAGAATTATTAATAAAGTAAGTAGTGGTAGTCCTCATATTGTTGATATTTTAGACTCTAAAAAAATTGCACTTGTAATTAATACAGGTGGTGGAAACAGCGAACACAGATTAAATGACGCAATTGCTCTTCGAAGAGCAACGCTTAAAAATAAAGTTCCATATTGCACCAATATGTCTACTGCTCTTGCATGTTTAAATGCCATCAAATCTCTAAAGACTAAAAAATTAGAAGTAAAATCTTTGCAGGATATTTAGTTAGTAACTAAGTTATTGTAAAAAAATCAAAAAGTTTTGCCATTTTTAGCACTGAAGAAACCTGTTCGCTTGGAGATTTAATTGTAAATTTTTTTGATTGTTCCTCAGCTTTTTGACGTAATTCGATTAAAACAGACACCCCAGAACTGTCAATATACTCCACTTTAGACATATCAAACTCTAATTCATGATTATTGTCTAAGCTTTGCATTGCTTGATCTCTTAATTCCTCTGTTTTTTCTAGGTCAATATCTCCCTCGAGAACTATTGTGGCTCCTTTATCATTAGTTTGTTCTGTAAATGGCATAATGCTGTATAGCATTAATTTAAAAAAACTCAAAAATTTACCCTACCCATAATGGGTATCTCAAAAAAAATAAATATAAGATAAAGTGTAAAAAGAGACTATGAGCTTAAATGACGATAACGAAAAAGATTTATTATTAAATGACGATGATAATCTTTTGAGTGACAGTGATACCTCAAACGATTCTTTGCTTTCAGATGATAACAACGAAGATTTTTCTTTATTAGATGAAAACAATAACGAAAATTTAGAGGATACTTTGCTTAGTGATTCTTCAGAGGTCAAAGAAAACGGTAATTCAGAAATAAATGAAATAGCTGAAGCAAACGAGTCTTTAGCTACTATGGACTCAGATCCATACAATTTAATAAAAGATGTAAATTTAACTTTATCAAAAATTGAAAAAAAAATTGATAAAGATTCAGATCAATTATCAAAATTAGACCAATTAGAAGAAATTAAAAATGAGTTAAAAAAAATGAATAACTCTAATATAGTTGAAGAAGCTTCAAATGATAATGAGGAAGAAGTTAACGCTCCAAGAGGTGATAATTTACCAGACAATTCAGATCTAATAGTACAAATAGAAAACTTACAAGAAAAAATTAGAGATTTGGAAACTACGAATGAAAGTTATCAGGAAAGATTTAAAAGTATAGATGAGACATTGGATAGATTTAAAGAAATTGAAAAAGAATTAGAAGTTGAAGTTATTGAAGAAGATGAAAGTTCAAATAAAAAAGAAGTTAAATCTACTAATCAAAAACCACAGAATAAAAATTTATTAATATTATTAATCATATTATTATTTACAATATCAGGGATAATAGTACTTGATACTCTTGGAATTGTTAATTTTTATATATCAGAAGCATTAAAAAATATTTTCTAGAACTATAAAATATGATCCATATATTATTTTTGATATTTGGATTTTTAGTAGGCAGTTTTGCAAATGTTTGCATTTTGAGACTACCAAAAAATGAGGATGTTTTTTTAAAAAGGTCTGCTTGTCAACATTGTAGCAAACAAATTGCATGGTATTTAAATATTCCTATTTTTTCATATTTATATTTATCTGGTAAATCAAAATGTTGTGGAAAAGAATTAAATAAACAATATCCAATTATTGAATTATCAACTGGTATATTATTTTTAATCAACTCATTACTCTTTAATTTAAGTCAATCAATTACACTTAGTTTAATTTTTTTTATTATTTTATTGATAATTGTAATTGATTTTAAGGAAAGAGTAATTTTTGACTTTATGAATTATTTCTTAATACTTTCTGGAATAATTGTTTCAATTATATTTCCTGAACTAAATCCTCTAAATATATCAACTTTAAATGCAATGATTACTGGAATTATTGGATTTAGTTTATTTTTTGCATTGAGATATCTTTTTCAAAAGAAAAGAAATGTAGAAGCTTTAGGTATGGGAGATGTATATTTAATAGCGGGACTAGGTGTTTGGCTTGGGTTTGAAAAATTCCTATATATCCTCTCTATTTCGTCCTTTTTAGGGATTTTCTATTATCTTTTAGTGGGAAAAAAAGAGGAAAATTTTGAGATACCTTATGGTTCAGCTTTAGGAATTTCTTTTATTTTAATTTTTTATTTTACTAGAATAATTTAAATTTATTTACTCATTTTTTATTGAATTACTTGACCCATATTAAATATAGGTTGATACAAAGTTAATAATAAACCTGCAATAATACCTCCAATAAATACAATCATAACTGGTTCTATAAATTGTTTAAGAGCACCTACAGCGTTATCTACTTCCGCTTCATAATAAATTGATATTGAATTAAACATTTCATCAACACTTCCTGTCTTTTCTCCAACCTTCATAAATTCAGAAAATTCTAGAGGAAATATTTTTTCTGAAGCAAACAATGCAGATAAATTTTTACCTGTAAGTATCTCTTTTTGAATTCTTCCAATTGCCTCTCTAACTAATATGTTGCTAGTTACTTTGCTGCTAATTTCTAGTGCTTCTATAATTGATACACCTGCACCTAACAAATTTGCTAATACTAAAGCAACTTTTGCATAAATCGATTTTTTTACCAAAGGACCAAAAGCAGGAAGTTTCAATATCAAAGTATGAAAAAACTTTTTAACACCATAAACTTTTTTGTTTAAATAAATTGAAGAAGAAATGATTATTGCTAGAGTTAAAAAAAGAACTCCTCCTCTACTTGGATCTTGTAAAAATTCACTTAAACCAATTACTTTTTGTGTTGCAGCTGGTAACTCAACTCCAATACTTTCATATATTTCTTGAAACACTGGAACAACTTTTACTAACATTACAACTGTTACTAACATAGCAACCGTAAGTAAAATTATTGGATAAGTTAATGCTCCCTTTATATCTTTTACAATTTTTATATTTTTTTCTACTAGATCAACAATTTTTTTTAAAAAAGTTGCGAGTGTTCCACTACTTTCCCCTGCCTTAACCATGTTGATATAAGAATCATCAAAGTACTGCGGAAATTTACCCAATGAAGAACTAAATGTTTTACCTTGGTTCAAATCCTCAATGATTGTTTTTGTAACTTTAATTAATCCTGGTTTTGTTGCTTGTCTTCTTGCAAGTTTTAAAGCCTCCATTATTGGAAGATCTGCTTTGATCATTGTTTCTAATTTTTTAGTGAACAGCATAATATCTACAGAGCTCAATTTGTCTGATGATATTTGCATTCCTAAGAAAGTCTTTATCTCAGGATCAGCATCAGCATCATTGTCTTTTAATTGATTTAAACTTGTAGGTATAATTTTTTGATTTTTTAATTTTTTACCCGCATCAATTCTATCATTAGCAACGATTGCGCCATTTACTTTTTTTCCAGCTTGAAGACCTAAGTAAGAAAATTGAGGCATAATCTATTACCCTTGAATAGTAATTGTTCTTAAAAATTCTTCATAAGTGATCACTCCATTTTTAATGTGATCTCTTGCAACTTCGTCCATAGTTCTAAAACCATTTTTTTTAGCAATTTGAAGAATTTCTGGCGCTCTTTTTTCTTCAATAATTGCCGATTGAATTTCGCCATTGATATCAAGAATTTCATAAATCCCTTGTCGACCCTTGTAGCCAGAATTGTTACACTTATTGCAACCTGCACCTTTGTAAACTTTTAGTGTTTCAACCTCTGTTAAAGTAAACCCAATTTCTTTTAGTTGGTCTTTTGTAATTTTTTCATCCTCTTTTTTACAATCAGGACAAATTTTTCTTGCTAGTCTTTGAGCAACAATTGTGTTCAAAGCTCCAGCTATCATGAAATTTGGAACACCCATATTGGTTAATCTTATAATTGTTTGAATTGCATCATTTGTATGAAGTGTTGATAATAATAAGTGGCCTGTAATTGCAGCCTTAATTGCAATATCAACCGTTTCTTTATCTCTAATCTCTCCAACTAATATCACTTCAGGATCTTGTCTTAGAAAAGCTCTCAAAATATTTGCAAAAGTTAAACCAATTCCTTCATTAGCTTGGATTTGTCCAATACCTTCCATTGTGTATTCAACTGGATCCTCTGCAGTTAGTATATTTAATTCAGGTTTATTCAGATGTGCAAGCGCCGCATAAAGTGTTGTTGTCTTTCCACTTCCAGTTGGTCCTGTTACTAAAACCATTCCTTGCGGAGATTCAATTGCTTTTATAAACTTTGATAACTCATTCATTGGAATACCAATTTTATCTAATCCAATTACATTGGTACTTCTCAGTAAACGCATTACTACTCGTTCACCAAATTTACTTGGCAATACATTAAATCTTACATCACAGTCTATTCCACCATTACTCTGATCTTTAACTGTTATAGCTCCATCTTGTGGCAACCTATTTTCAGAAATATCACAGCCAGCCATTATTTTTAGTCTTGTAATTACTGGTACATAATTAGAAGAAATAATTTGGCTTAATTCATCTTGTATTTCCATTATCCCATCATTTCTAAATCTAACTTGTCCCACGTTATCTTTAAAAATTTCTATATGAATATCACTAGTGCCACTTTTTAAAGCATCTTGGAAAATTCTTTCAACAAACTCAACGATGTTTATGTTTCCACTTTGAACTGGTGTAGTGGTAGTTTTTGGTTTGGTAACAATTTTAGAATTTGCAATGTCCCATATTTTTGAAGCAGCAATTTTATCAATATTTGAAAAAGTGGTTACCGTAAAAACTACATTTTTTTTTGTAAAATTTTTTATCTTGGATGCAAAATTAAGTTTACTAGGGTCAGCTATAACTAATTTAAGTGTTCCACCTTCGAGCGCACAAGGAACAATTTTTTCTTTTTTAATAAATTCGACTGGTAATATTTTTAATACATCTGGCTTTATATTTTCTGCCTTAATATCATTTGTCTTTATCGCAAAATTTCTTGAAATTACTTTGACGATATCCTCCTCTTTCACATAATTCTTTTTTAATAATTCTGGGACTATCTTCTCTTTGTTTTGTGCACATTGAACAGAAATTTTGGTTAACCTATCTTGTGACAAAATTCCATTTGTAGCCAATAAAGAGGCAATTTTTTCAGAAGCTACTGCACTTAATTCCATACTAAATTACTCTTGGAGCTAAGAAGATTAATAATTCAGTCTTATCATCCTTGTTAATTTTTGATCTAAATAATGCGCCAACTCCAGGAATATCTCTTAAGCCTGGTACACCAGCATTAGTTTCAGATAAAGTTTCGGTCAATATACCTCCAACAACTGCAATATCACCACTTGTTAAAACTAGGTTGGTATTAACTTCTTTTTTATCTATAGAAGGAGGAGTTGTTGAAAAACTAACTGTATCATTCGTAATTAAAACCTTCATCATTACATTGCCATCACCAGTGATTACCGGGGTTACATCAAGTTTTAAATTTGCATCGTAATATTTTGTTGCAGATGTTGTGACACCATCAGCTGTAGTAGTTTCTGTTACTCCAAATTTAGTTCCTTGTGTAATTTTTGCGTTTTTTCCACTTATCGTAAATAATTTCGGATTAGATAATGTTCTAGAGTCACCGTCTTTTTCAAGAGCATCTATTTCTACTTTTAACTGTCTAGACCCAACATTTCTAATTATCCCCAATCCAGAAGTACCATCCACTAAAAAACTAGAAACACTATTTCCAGCTGTACCTAATTCAACTCCATCAGTACCTCCAATAATACCTGAAAGTTGAGTGGTAGTTGCTCCTCCTTGGCCGTCAGAAATCTTAGAAAGTCCAATTCTAGATCCTAATTTTGTCTCAAAAGTAGGTTTAACCTCAACTAAGAATGCCTCGATTAAAATTTGTGGTTTTTTGACATCAATTTTATTGAGAATAATTTCAATTTCATCTAGCTGCTTATCCGTTCCCTGAGCAATTATTGTTTTATTTTCATCATCAACGTTTAATATTAAATTTGCTTCACCTTCACCTGTACCTGCAAATAAACTTTCTATTTGTGTTTTAATTTTCGATGGAGTTTCATAATAAATATTAAAGATCTCATTCTTTAATACAATTTCCTCTGATGGAATATCCGGGAAAACTTCAATTAAACCTTTTTCAGTATCTCCTGAATAAGTCAAACCTTTTGAAGCTAATATAGAATTGAAAACAACATTCCAAGGTTCATTGTTTATATCAATATTTAAAAAACCATTTACAGTTTCATCAATAATAATATTTCTTCCACCAAGATTTCCCAATGCAAGTAAGGCATCTGTTACTCTTGTATTTTTAAAACTAATTGAAATATTAAAATCAGGCTTTTGAATTAATTTATTTTCATTTAAATTAATTGATGTTTTTAATTCTCTTCTTGGTTTAGTAACATCATTATTATAATTACTATCAGGTCCTAGACTTACTGTTTCACTTAAAGTTGTAAGCCCGTCTCTTGTCACTTCCTCTAAAACTATTTCACTTGGAACATCGGTATTTCTGGCATTTTTACCAGCACAAGCTGACAGAAATAATAGACAAATTAACGTAAAAATTTTTATATTTAAAATAGTCTTCATTGAGCAATCTCCATTATTATTTGTTTATTATTTTCAACTAAAAATACTTTATCTTTTGTTATTTTTTTTATAACTGCACTCCTTGGTCCAATTTTTTGGCCCTCATAAACAACAACATGATCTTCGCTTCCAGGTAATTCTATTAAGGCAAGACTTTTAAAATAATTTTTAGGAATTTTATTTTGTTTCCTTAAAGTTTCTAAATTACTAAATTTTGGAGCAAGTAAAGTTGCAACTAATTTTAATGATTGAACAGAGTAAGGAGAAGCACTTGATAGACTATGACGTTTTAAAACTTCATTTTTTAAGTCTTTATAGAAAGGATCTCTCAGATTATCTGAATAAACATTTGTTGAAAAAAATAAAAAAATTAAAATAAAAAATTTTTTCATGAGTTTTTAAAGTTAATTAAAATTTTAGAAGTAATTTTAATTATACCATCTCCATCTTTGTTAATTTGTACATTATCAGTGACCATGCTTTTATTAATATTTTTTAAATCCTCTACAAATCGCATATAGTCTATAAAATTTCCTATTATCTCTACATCATAAGACACTTGAGTGTATTGATTGTAAATTTCAAATTCAGCTGGATTATCTTTTTTTGGCTCTTTATAAAAATCTTCATTTGCCTTTGTTAAAGTTAAAATCTTAAGCTTGTTATCCATAGCAAGCTCAGAAAATAATTTGTAAAACTTTTCCTGTTCTTCTTTTTTGAAAAAAGATTTTTGAATTTCAGAAAATTCTTTTTCTACTTTTTTATTTTTACTTACAATTGATGCTCTTAACTCGTTACTAGTATTTATAAAATTCTTTTTCTGATTGTAATCACTCTCAATCAAATTTGCTTTTTGGATTGTGGGATTAATTACAAAAAAATTACCTACCGAAAAACTTATAGCCAAAATAATTATATAGAGGAATTTCATATAATTACTTTTTGAATTTAAAGTTTTTTGCTCATCCTCAAATTTAAATTTCTTGAGTTTTGGAACTCTCTTAACTCTTTTGAGTTTTTTACTTCTTAATAATTTGATCATAGTTCCACCTTAATTTTAAAATTTCTTAGTTTTAAAACATCTTCTGATGGTACGATTATTTGTTGATCTTCCTCATCACCTCCATTATTTATTTCGATAGTTTCTGTAAGTTCCGCTAAGCTCAAGCTAGTAATGTCGGGATTTCCAACTCTTTTTTTGATGTTATTTAAAAATAAATTTAAATCATAATCAGTTAACGCATAGCCTTCATAAAAAACAACAGAGTCATTTTTAATATAATCTACTTTTTGTAATTCAACACCATTAGGAACAATTTTTGGGGTTTCTATAATTATCTTTGAAAAATTATCAGTTTTTACAATTAATTTTTCAGCAAGTTCTTTTTCTTTTTCAATTTTTTTTACTTTAGAACTAGAAGTTTTAATCTCCTCCATCAAAGAGTTATAATCATTTACAATAGCAGGATGTGAGGCCAGTAATTGGTTTTTCTCTAAATACTTTGGAATATTTAAACCAATAATTGATGAAAAAATTAATAAAAGCAATATTAAAACCATAGACAAAGATCCATTTGTTGCTTGTATCTTTCTGTTATTTATCAATTGATCTTTGTATGGATATAAATTTTGTTTAAATCTTAAAAATAAATTTTCTTTTATATTGAAAGGGTTAAATAATCTTAAAGATGCACCAATTACTGGATATAATTTATCCTCTAAAATATTATCTTGATTAAATTTTTTAATTAATTTTTTTGAAAATTTAATTTTTTTATTTGTTAAAATGTTCTCAAATTTGCTTTCATCACTTTTTGCATTATTTAGTGTTAATGGTTTTATTGTAAAATCAGGTAACTTAGATTGTAATCCATTTAGATATTTTTCGCTTTGTTCAAGATCAGTATGAACATATAAATTTCTAAATATTGTTGTTTTTTCTTCACTCCCCTTCCACTCATCATCCATTAAATTTCCTCTAACATCTTGAATAGATCTTTCAAAAACTTCCGACCAAAATGGACCTGATGGATCAGGCATTTTTTCTAATTGTTTAATTAGAATTATGTCTGCTCGTGTAATATTATTTATAGCAAAAACAAATTTATTCTGTGTAACTGTAATTAAGTAATTTTCTTTTTCTCCATATTCCAAAAAAGCAAATTCGTTAGATTTGTTATCTTTTTGGTTTGCAAAAATTGTATTAATTAATGAAAAACACTTCGGTTCATAAATTGTAGGTTTAACACCTGATTGCCTTAAAATTTTATTTAATTTTTCAACTTTTTCTCTTTCAATTAAACAGATAACTATTTCCTGTTCTTGCGTTTCATCATTAATTGCTAAAGGTTGAAAACTAAATATCTTGTTATCAATAATATCTGACAATTCTTCAAATGTTTTCCAAAACTCAATATCGCTTGTTTGAAGATCAAATGTTTCTTGATCCATAAGTGGGATATTGATTGTTTTAATAATTGTTTCGGAGGTGGGCAAAATTACTGTTGCTTCCTTCTCAAGTAATTTTTGCTCTTTTAAAATATGAACAATTTTCTGACTATAATAAACTTGATCATCCTCATTAAATAATGATGTGTTTCCTGCTAAATTAAACTTTTCATGATAAAGATTTGTAATTGTTTTTGAACCCTGATTGTATTTACAAATACTAATTCCCTCGTCATCCAATTCTATGGCAAAACGATTTTCCTTTGATATTGCTTGTTTTCCTAGAATTGGAGAAAAAATTTTTAAAAGAAAACTTAATATCTTATTTTTAAAATTTTCTAATTTTTCATTCATATAATTGCTAGCTAAGAACTATTATTTACTTCTAATTGACTCGTTAAACTCTGTAACCCTCCCCAAATTGGGGGTCTTATAATCAAATAACATTGAATTTATTATAGTAATTTGACATGAGTCATTTAACTACATCTAAAGGTATTACTTTAATTGAATTATTGGTTGTAGTTGCAATATTAGGAATACTAACTTCAATTGGCACAATTGGATACCAAAGTTTTGTTTCTGGATCAAACTTCGGCAGTAACAAAACTATACTATTAAAATATTTACAAAAAGTGCGATTTAATGCACATGCTGATAATAAACATTACAAAGTAACATTAAGTAATTCATCTGATGATTTGTTATTAAAAGTTTATGAGCCTGACAGTGCTAATATTAAATGGAGAGATCTAAATTTGAATAGACGATGTGGTTGCTATAGCGGTGTAAACACAGGGGACTCTAATTGCAGTAATACTTTTTCAAACTCTGCATTGTCATCTTTAACATCTATCGCAGAATATGATGAAACACTTGAAGGATTAAATGTAAAATCATGTACATCAGATTCATGTTCATCACCAGTAAGTGAAACAGTTGAGCTTTGTTTTTTATATGACGGTTCAGCCCCAACTACGAAATATTTTAAAATTACTGGAGCCTCTGATGACACAGCAATTATAACACATAATAAAACAGGATATGTCGAAGAGAACTAAAGGTTTTAGCTTGCTTGAAGCAATGATTGCACTTTTTGTGCTAAGTATGATTACATTGACATTTGTAAATTCTACAAGTGTATTTTTATCTTCACAACAATCTTTTGTTGAAAAAGGAAAATATGATCAAATTGCAGATTTAATATTACAAGACATGATGGATTATAGAAAAAAAACAATTAATCCCTATGGATCCATAACAGCTGATGCTCAAACTTTTACTGCAAACGATAAAACACTATCGGTTTCTGGTGTATCAACTTTACCTAAAGAAGGAGATATATTTATAATTGATAATCTTTCTAAACGATTTACTGTTGATAGTGTAAGTGGAACTACTCCAGACAGTGTTACAATCACTACAGAAGAAAATCTTCCAACTACAACTATTACTTCATCTAATTTGACATTTATTGCTCTAAAAAAAGAAGACCTAAGTTGTTTTGATGGATTTGATTTAACTGGTTCTGCACCAGCTTCACTAACAAATTGTTCAAGTGTACCGGATGATGTTAACGATCTTTTTGATCATTGGAAATCAATTATTGATACTGAACTTGGTTCTGATGTAACGGTTAGAACTATTGATGTTGCTGATGATGGGTTAGTTACAGTTACACTTGGAGATGGTACAGATAATATTAGTTTAGCAAAAAAAATTGACCTTTGTATTTTTGATGATTTGCCTCAATCTGTAGCATTTACTTTCCCAGGAGTAACAAACCCTGTTGTTACAGGAATAATGAGTCATAATGAAAATCCTACTGAACATTACTATTTTAGTGGCCAAGCAAAAAAATTTGATAGCCTTACTTCAGATACCCCTAGTGGTGGAAGAGACGAAAACACTATTACCTGTGAATCTACTCATGCTTCAACTTGTAGACAAAATTATGCATGGAATAATTCAATTAGTGTATTTTTATATAGATATACGGGTGCAGATGTAAGAGTTAGGCCATCTGGTTGTAATGATAGTGTTTGGTCAGGTCAATGTGATGGGGTTAGAGTAAATCAAAACGATCTCTCATTATGGTTCATATTTGATGAATATAACCACGGTACAGGTACAACTGATACTGCGCAGATTGGTCAGGTTGTTGACGGTTACAATGGTAAAGGTTATTTCAAATTTAAAGTTAAAAATTTACCTTCAGATGCAAGAGTACTAGTCTTTGATGATAGTTCTGAAAGTTGTCTAAATAATATTAGTGGAGGAACCTGTACAGGAAGATACCAATGGGCTAATGCGCACGATGGAATGGTAATACATTTAGGAACTAGTAATTTGAATGATTTGTCTGATATAATTCTTGAATTAGTAGGAAACCCTAGCCCTTATGATATTTCAAGTTGGAGAGTTTTAAAAAACGAACCAAGTTGTTTGCTTGCAAGTAATGTTACTGGATCAGCACACGGAGATAATAGAGACAGAGAAGATGAAAATGAATGTTGGCAATATATTACAGTAAAAAAAGATAGTTTAGCCTCAAGTTTATCATCAACTGGAACTTCAATGGTATTAAACGATAGTTCAATTTTTCCTTCCAATGGAAATTTACAAGTTGGGTCCGAGTATATTGAGTATAATGCAAATAATACATCAACAAACACCATAACAATATCTCAAAGGTCAATTAGACCTAAAGCTAAAATAAGCGAACAGATACCATCAAGTGGTACCTCTGGAGGTTGGACAGATCAAACATTAAATGAATACTCATCAGGAGATGGTACTTCAATACTTGCAGGTGCAAGAGGAGCTTTTGTTAAAATTAATAACGAAGTTTTTAAAATTGATTATCATTCTGCAGCATCAACAAATATTGAAACAGGTAGAATTAGATTTTTAGCTAGAGCACAATTGGGCACATCTATGCAACAACATAATGTTAATAGTGTTATTGTAAATCATGACATGAGAGCTCAAAGTTGGCCAGCAGGAACGCCTGTGTATGAAGGACCTCCAAATAGCGTACCCGTAGTGATGGATTTAACTGGCACAGGTAATAATCAAAGATATCCAAGAATAAGAATGAAAAAGAAAGTTACATTAAATTTATCAGCAGCAACTGTATGTCAATAAAATCAAAAAAATCTAAAGGTGTAAGTTTAGTAGAGTTAATGATTGGTTTATTTATTGCCTCTTTAATATCAACTTCGATTTATTATTTATACGGATCTGGACTAAGAACATTTTACCAAGTTGAAAGCACGAGTGATTTGCAGGATGAGGCAAATGTCATCTTTTCTATGATTGAAAGAGATTTAGCTAGAGGAGGATTTGTTCATCCAATAAGAGGAGATGTATCAAATACTGCAAACTGTAAAGCAACTATTTCTCCAGAAAATGCTGTAAAAATTGTATCAGGGTCTGAAATTAGCTCCTGCTTTGATAAGCCTAGTAGCGATGGAACTGTTGCTTATAGATATAGAGTTACCTATAAACTAGGAGATGGCACTAGTGGTCTAGAAGATACTAATACCTTATATAAAAAAACTATAAGAACAGATAATTGTACATCATCCATATCTTCATCAGATCCTAATTACGCATCGACAGTTCATAATTGGCAACCTGTTTCCACAAATATAAACACAATAGCATTCACAAAACCAACTATAGATAGCGTTACTAAAAATGACATTGTTAATATTGATATAAATTTTATGTCGAGAGACAGAAATGATTATAAATTAGATTTTAATAAAAGAGTATTTTTAAGAAATAGAGATTTAACTAAAAACACTGGTCTTTGTAATAACAAATGTCCAAATGCTAAAGAACCATTTTCTAATTATGTAATGTCAGATAATACTTCTCATTGGAATCCAGCAAGTAAAAATATTCCAAGTGCTAGAGTAGTAATTCAAAATGGGTTTGTTTCAGCTGAAGATAAATTAGAATGGAACACGACATTAGCTTCTGATTATGGTCTTACTGTAAGTTATAATACTACAACTGGTGTATTAACTATTTCGGGAACTGCTACAGGGGATAAATATGAAAAATTTATTAAAACAATTAAATATGTAAACAAAGCATCAACTCCATCAGGAAGAACGGATTCTGCTGATCCTGATAGAACTATTTTATTAGCTTTAGGTGCTACTGGTTTTTCACCTATTCCAAGAGCTGTAGGAGCAGACTATCATTTTTATGATTACATAGAACGTACCTCGGGTGGAAGCGGATCTTGGGGAAATGTCGGTAATAACGGTGTAGGTGGTAATGGATGGTATTGGTGGGGAGAAGCTGAAGCAGAAGCTGAGGCTGCTAGATACTATAACTTGAAAGGATATCTCACAACAATAACAAGTTCTGCAGAAAATAATTATATTAAAGATAGGATAAGAAAAGCTGATAATACATATCCAGCAGGATGGACTGGTGGATCAGACATACAAAATGAAAACACATGGAGATGGATGGGAGGACCTGAAGATGGTCAAATATTTTTCTCTGATGATGGTAATTGTACAAATGATAGTTGGGTAATACCTTGGGCTGGCAATTGCTCTACTGCAGAACCAAATAATAGTGGAGGTGCAAAATGGTTTTATTCAGAAGCAACTCGAGGTGGGGCGTATGGCTATAGCTGTGAACTTCAAATAAATGATTCAAATCAATGCTGTCAGCAAAGACCAGCTGCTAATGACACAGTTTGTGATGGAGAACATTATAGTCAGTACAAAACAGATGGTGACTGGAATGATTTACCTATAGTTGGATCATCAAGCGGTGTTTATCAGACAAAAGGATATATAATTGAATTTAGCACTAATTTTGTAAGCACAAATACTTGTGGAAATGCTAATGCTGATCAAAGAGCTGCTTGTGTAAATTATCTTTTAGAAGAAAACATTGTGCTAAAGGACTTTACTTATACTGATGAGGATATGTTGGATATATGCGATATAACCCCTTAAAATATAAGAAAAAAAATGGGTTCGTTTTACCACTTACCCTAGTAGTGCTGTTGGCACTTACTTCTTTTAGTGTAGCTATGCTTCAGGTTATTCAAAGTGGAGCGTTAAAAGCAGTTAAAAGTCATCAAGTTAATACAATTTCTCAAGCTGCAGAATTTGGCCTTGAGTCTGGAAGACTTTGGTTAGTAGATCAAATTAGTAAAGGCGGCACCTCTCCTATTGTAATTGCTAACACAAGAAAACTATCAATTTCTGGAGATTGTTTGGGGCTTCATGGTTACACAGATACAACTCAAAAAATTTGGTACAGCTACAGTCAAGTTAATCAAGATTTAACAACTAGTTCTGATGCCGACTACAGCAGATATACTTATGATTTTTATGTTCAAAGAGTTGGACATCAAACTACATTAAATGGATACAATTACATTCCACAAACTACTCAGGGCTCAGATACTTTAACAGTTAATACTTATACAGATAGAAGAGTTTTTTATAGAGTGATAAGTTGTGGATATGGTCCTGAAAGAAAAAAAATAGTTCCTCTACAAGTATTTTTATCTACAGGCGGAGATGCTTCGAGTGGCAATGTTTCAAGAAATATAAATATTGAAGGTTACTACAGACCTTAATTATAACCAAAGAGCATTTTTAAGAGCTTTAGTGTCAAAATTAATTTTATCCTTATTTTCATCTCGATAAATAAAATAAATATCTCTTTTAATCGATGGTTTCACAACTTCTCTAAATAGTAATTTATAATCGATTGCGACAGATTCAGGAATAATTGCTACACCTAACCCAGTTTTTATACAATGAGATGCTGTTGTTTCACTATTAGTATAAATTACATCTCTATGCTTTCCATGTTTTATTCTTTCATCTACAATATTGTTAATTATTTTATAATCTAATTTTCCTTTGTGTGTTAACTTGTAATTATAATAAAAAAATTCACACGTTCTTCTAAAAATATAATTTGGTTCTTTTCTTATTTCATCTATTGGAATTTCTTTCATATTTTGAAAATGATGTCCTTTATAAAACGCTACACAAAATGGATCATTATATAAAAACACTTTCGTTAAATCTTTATGAAATTCTGGTATACAAGAAATTGCAAAATCTAATTTATTTTCAAAAACAAGCTTATTAAGAGTATTGCTTTCTTCTTCTACAATTCTTATTTTTTTATTTTCATAATTTCTTTTTAAAATCCAAAGCAAATTTTCTTTATGAGAAGTTGATAAACTTCTTGGCATACCAAATCTTAGATATTCTTCTTCTTGTTTTTGTTCTTTTAATTCAGGCTGGCTGATATTTTCATAAACTTTTTCATTATAGGAAAGTATAGCCTTTGAATTTAAATAAAATAACTGACCTTCTTTTGTTAATTTCATTCCCTTCTTTGATCTTGAAAATAATTTCTTACCTAAATTACTTTCTAAAATCTGAACTGCTCTAGTAATAGAGGGTTGGCTTACATTTAAATCTTTGCTAGCAGATACAAGACTGCCTAAATCTGCAACTTTAATGAAATATCTTAGAAAACGTGGATTTAAAAAGTCACTTTTCATAATAGGTATTTTAAATATAAAATTATTCTATACTTATATTGGTTATATATATAGATTTTATTATTATTTAAACTCAATATGGGTATCCTCACTTTGAGTATGATAAATGCAAATAACTATAAAATTATTGAGGATTTTGTAGCTACAATCTATTCAACAGATATAGATAATTTCGGCAACAAATCATATTACCCAGCTATTTTAAAAATAATAAGTAGCGTCAACCTTAGATCGTTTAAAGAAAATGATGTGTTGTGTGATAACAGTACTTTTTGTAACACAGCACTAGGCACAAATATAAATGCTATTGCAAGAGGCCTAAATTTACCTAGAGAAACAACTAGAAGAAAGGTTGAAGAATTAATTAAATTAAATTGGGTATTCAGATGCAATTCTGAGCTTTATGTAACTCAAAAATGGAGAGAAATTAATCTAACAAACATTAACTCTCTACTAGAGAAAGTTAAAAAATTATCCAGAGTTCTAGAAAAACAAGCGCTTGAACAAAATCACTTGAAGGCATCTTAATATTAGAACCCCCCATTTTAGGTAGTCGAAGCAATTATATTACAATTTTAGTTGTAAAATAAGTTATGCCTCAATCCACAGATTTAATTTCAAGTATTCAAGATCAATTTGTTGATATTATTGAAGTTTATGCAAATTATTTTGTTAAACTTTCAGCAAAAAATCATAGTCCAAAAAATATTACAGTTGCTGTATTTAAGGCAAACATAAAAAACCTTGAAAAATTTAGAATAAAAGAATTAAAAAAACTTAATGATAAAGATATAGAAAAGAAATTTAACCCTACCTCTATTAATTATATTTCAAGGTCTTTAGACGTTCCAAGAGAAACGATCAGAAGAAATGTTTTAACTTTAGTAGATAACTCAGAATTAATTAGAAGTGATGAAGGATTATTTGTTTCTGAAAAATGGATTAAAAAAAATATAGATAAAATTATTTCTGAAGTAATAGATCTTATTGATAAAAGTAATGATTTAACAAAAAAGATTGATAGAAAAAGTTAAATCCTATGAGTTTGGATGAAAAAATTTCTAATTATGCATCTAACTATGATCTATCAGATTTTCATATAAGATCTAATCAACCTCTAGCACTTAGAGAAAATGGATCAATTTTAGTTTTTGAAGATGATATTATAAGTCGTCAAGAATTAGAAAATTTTTGGAAAAGTCATTTAAATAAATCACAACTTCAAGAAATTGTTAACAGTAGGGATTTAGATTTTGCTGTTGTTGTAGGTGATTACAGATACAGAGCAAATGGTTATTATACTACAAATGGACCAAGTATGGTTTTAAGAAAAATTGTTAGTGAAATACCTCAAATGGACAAACTTGGTCTTCCTCCAGCTGTGATGGATGCTATCAAACATAAAAATGGGTTAGTGCTTGTTACAGGTCAAACAGGATCAGGAAAGTCCACTTCTCTTGCAGCAATGATAGATCAAATAAATTCTAATAGAGCAGAAAATATAATTACTATTGAAGACCCTATTGAATTTGTGCATCCATCTAAAAAAAGTATTATTTCGCAAAGGGAAGTTGGAAAAGATACTGGAAGTTTTGCAAGAGCTTTAAAATCTGCTTTAAGACAAGACCCAGATGTAATCCTAGTTGGAGAAATGAGGGATTTAGAAACAATATCTCTTGCTCTAACTGCTGCAGAAACAGGACATTTAGTATTTGGAACACTTCACGCTAGCAATGTATCATCTACGGTAACCAGAATTTTAGATGTATTTCCCCCATCTCAAAAAACGCTAGCTCAATCAATGTTAGCTGGATCAATTAGAATGGTCTTATCTCAGCAACTTTTAAAGAAAAAAGGTGGAGGAAGAATTGGTTGTTTTGAGGTGATGACAGGAACAACTGCAATAAGAAACCTTATTAGAGAGGGAAAAACAGCTCAAATTACATCAACTCTTCAAACATCTGCTCAAGATGGAATGATAACAATGGAAAAATACCTCGAAGGACTTCAGCAAAAAGGGTTGATTGATTAATGAATAATATTCAAAAATCACTTTTAAAGAATAAAAATTGGGATCAAATAGTAATAAATAATATCACTACTCCTCATGATAAAAAAGTAGATATCAATGAGCTTTATAAATTAAATTCAAAAAAGATTGAAAAAGATTCGATTAAAAAGAAATTAGTTTTTACAATTATGAGTGTTTTTTTAGTTTGCTTATTTATTGTAGCCCCATCATTGTAATATCGTCCCTTAATTTTTCTCTATTATTTAGCTTATTAGTTATTCGATCAATTATTTCTTTAATATCTGATGAGCTGTTCTTTAAAACTTCATCTTCTACCCCTTTAACTGTAAATTCTTTTTCACCTTCAATATAACCTTCAGTAACACCATCTGTGTAAATAAAAATATTTTTATCTTTTAAATTTAAATTAGTTGTTTTGATGGTTTGAGGGTCTTTTATACTTAAAAGTCCCAATGGTGGTCTTTCTGCTTTTATATAAGAAAAAGATTTTTTGTTTTTATCAAAACACATAATGCTTTCATGTCCAAAATTTATAAATTCTACTTCTTTAGAAGAAATATTTAGTTTTCCAATAACTGCAGTAATAAACATTCCTTTGTAAGAAGACTCTTTTACTTGATTATTGATATTTTGTGCTAGCTGGTTAATTGGAAATTTTAATTTTGAAAAAGATTTAAATACTGAAGAAGCGTTTGCCATTAACATTCCCGCTTTAATACCTTTTCCAGATACATCTGCTAAAGTAAAATAAATTTCTTCATCAGAAACTTTAATATAATCATAGTAGTCTCCTGATACGTCTCTCGCAGGTACATTTTTAGCATACACAAAATTTTCAATATTTTTTTCAATTGGAAATAGTTTCTTTTGTACTTCCCCAGCAATTTCTCTCTCTTTTTTTAAAACTAATTGTTTTTTTTCATTTTCGATTGAAGATTTATTTTCTTCCACAAATCTAGAATATAAA
>NZ_JBNAJY010000033.1:0-12246 GCF_052047595.1 Candidatus Pelagibacter sp. HIMB1715
TTTTTAAACTTTTTGATTATTCTTATAAAATCTTTTTGATTAAATTCAGGCCAAAGTTTTTTAGAAAAAAAAATTTCAGAATAAGATATTTGCCATAATAAGAAATTACTTAGTCTGTTTGTATTTCCAGTTCTTATTAGAACCTCTGGGTCTGGAATTTTTTTTGTATATAGAGAATTTGATATATTATTTTCTGATATCTTAAGTTTGTTTTTGCTAATATATTTTATTGCATTTAATATTTCTTTTTTTGACCCATAATCTAAAGCTAAATTAATTTGTAAAGCTGAATTTTTTTTAGTTAAATTTTCACTTTTTTTTAAAATATCTTTAATGTTTTTAGGAAATTTTTTTTCACCAATTATTTTCAGTTTAATATTTTTTTTATTAAATTCATCTATTTTTTTTTTTAAAAAAGTTTCCAAAAGATTGAAAAGATAATTAATTTCTGACTTGGGTCTTTTCCAATTCTCAGTTGAAAAAGCAAATAAAGTTAAGTATTTAATCTTATTATTTATGGTTATTTGAATTATTTTTTCAACAGTTTTTAATCCTTCTTTATGCCCTTTATTCCTCGAATTTTTATATTTTAGACCCCATCTTCCATTACCATCCATTATTATGGCCACATGATTTAGTGGGTTCATATTGTCATTATTTCTTTTTCTTTAAGAGAAACTTTTTCATCAACAGATTTTATATGATCGTCTGTAATGTTTTGAATAATTTTTTCCTTAGATTTTTCCTCATCTTCTCCTATTTCCTTAGATTTTAATAATTTTTTAAGATCTTCATTTGCCTCTCTTCTGATATTTCTTATAGAAACTTTACATTTTTCACCAATGGATTTAATTATTTTTTTAAGTTCATTTCTTCTTTCCTCATTCAATTCTGGCACTGGAAGTCTAATTAACTGTCCATCTATTTGAGGATTAAGGCCTAAATCGGATTTTTTTATTGCAGCATCTAGCAAAGGTACATTGTTAACATCCCAAACTTGAATATTTATCATTCTGGGTTCAGGAGTTGTTATACTTCCAATTTGATTGATTGGAATTTGTTGACCGTAAACATCAACTCTAACAAGATCAAGCATAGCTGCATTAGCTCTACCCGTTCTAAGAGATGATAATTCCTTAGAAAATACATCTATGGCTTTATCCATTTTTACACCATAAGATTTCTCGTCAAACATCTACTCTCCTATTTTTATTCTAAAGAATTCCTTAATTTTTAAATCAGCTATTGAAAGTTCTTTTACAATATCTTGAACTTTTTTCTTAGGTTCCATTACCCAAGCTTGAGTTAAAAGTGCATTTTCTTCTTTAAATTTGTTCATTTTTCCTAAACTTATTTTTTTAGCTATTTCATCAGGTTTGCCTGAATTCTTTAACTCCTCAGCAACAAGTTCTTGTTCTTTAATAATTACTGTTTGGTCAATTAAATTCGACTCGAGCGCTAAAGGATTTGAGGCTGCAATATGCATAGATAATTGTTTACCAAAAGATTTAACTGTATCTGATTTATCATTCGTATCGAGAGATACTAATACAGCTAATTTTGCTACATTATCTTTTACAACTGTGTGTAGGTAGTGGTTGTTTACTCCATTTTTATTTTCAATAGTTTTTGTTTTTCCAATCGTAATTTTTTCACCAATTTTTGCAATTAGCGCTACTAAATTATCATCTACACTCTGGCCATTTTTCATTACAGCTCTTTTTAATTCATCTTGATTAGAGCTATGATGGTTGTTTAATTCACTTAATTCTTTAACAAAACTTATAAAGTCATCATTTTTTGCAACAAAGTCAGTTTCACAATTTACTTCTATTACAGAAGTTTTATGATCATCACCTGATACTACAACAACACCTTCTTTAGCATCTCTTGACATTTTTTTTGATGCCTTTGATATTCCTTTAACTCTTAGGATCTCAATTGCTTTGTCTAAATCACCACCAGATTCTTTAATAGCTAAATTACAATCTTTAAATCCAGCACCACTAGCTTCTCTTAATTTTTTAACTTTTTCTATATCACTCATTTTAGTTTAGCTTTCCTTTATCTTCGTTAGAGAATTTTTTTTCCAACTTTTCTCTATCAATTTCTTGAATAGTTTTATTTTTATCATCACCATTATCTACTTTTACTGTTTCTTGCTTAGGTTCAGACGATTGAATTGAACTTTTTGCATTATTGATCGTTTCTTTAATTAGGTTGCAGTATAGATCTATAGCTCTTCTTGCGTCATCATTACCTGGAATTGGATAATCAATATGATCTGGGTTAGAATTACTATCTAGAATAGCAATTATAGGAATACCTAATTTTGATGACTCAGCAATAGCTAATGATTCATAATTAGTATCAATTACAAAAACTAATTCTGGAACTTTTTTCATTTCTGCAATTCCACCCAATGATCTTTGGAGTTTGTCTTTTTTTACACTCATCTTAAGAAGTTCTTTTTTAGTAAAACCTCTATTTTCAGCAGCTAAATCAATTTCTAACTTTTTTAATTTTTTAATTGAATTAGATATTGTTCCCCAATTAGTTAGCATTCCTCCTAACCATCTATAATTTACAAAATACTGATCAGTATCTTTAGCAACTTCAGCTATCGCCTCTGATGCTTGTTTTTTAGTTGAAACAAATAAAATTTTTCCATTATTTGCTATTGTATTATATATTTTTTCTAGAGCTACTTTGGTTAATTCAAGTGTCTGTGTTAAGTCTATAATATGAATTGAGTCTCTTTTTCCAAAAATGTATTTCTTCATTTTTGGATTCCATCTCAAAGTTTTGTGTCCTAGATGAACACCAGCTTCTAATAATTGTTGAATTGTAACGTTAGGTATTTTCATATTTATTCCCGGTTAAGCCACCACAGTAATTTCCAATTAAGGACCGGAGGTTTAAAACCAACAACTGTGTGCGTGTTAATTTAATTTAATGGTTATTTACAAATATTTAGCAAAATTGACAAGTTTTATTTAGCTAATTTCTGCTTGAATTTGCTGTTTTCTTAAAAGATTTAAAGATTTTCTATCAAGATTCATTGGTTTTTTTAATTGAAAATTTAAAATTTGATCTTCTGTTGAGAGATTAAATTTTACTTGGGTTTTACCGTCTTGATTTAAGAATTTTGAAATCTCTTGGATTTGTTCAATAGATTTAACATTAAAGGATATTTCGTTAATTGAACTATTAAATAAATCTTTTAAAGAAGCTATTTTTTGAACATTAATTCTTTTAAAACGGTTTTCATCATTAGAAATATTCTTAACTAAGGTCAAAATTAATGAGTTGCCTTCTTTTAGGATTTCTCTATTTAATTCTAACAAATCTGAAAAAATAAATATTTCAAATACACTATTTAAATCTGTTAACTTTAAAACAGCATACGCATTTCCTTTAGCAGTTTTTCTCTCTTGAACTTTAAGTAATGTTGCAGCTACATTAACATTTTCTGAATTATCATCAGAAATAAATTTTGTATAATCATTAATTTTGTAATCATCAAAAATGTCTGTAAATTGATTTAATGGGTGATCAGATATAAAAAAACCTACTGATTCAAATTCTTTTGATAATCGCTCTTCAAATTTCCAATCATCTATTTTAACTATAATGTCTTCCTCTGTTTCAATGTTATCAGAAAATAAATCTATTTGATTGGTTAGCTTATTTTCAGAAATATTTTTATTTTTTAAAATTAAATTAGGTATTGAGTTAAAGATTGCTTGTCTATTTGAGTTTAAATTATCAAATGCTCCTGCTTTTACTAATCCCTCTAATTGTAATTTATTTATATCTTTGGGATTAACTCTATTTATAAAGTCATTAATAGATTTAAATTTTCCATTTAACTCTCTTTCTTCAACAATATTAGAAATTGCCTCATAACCTACAGCTTTAATTCCGCCTAGTGCATAATAAAATTTTCCATCAATAGTTCTAAAATCTGCAAAACATTCATTGATATCAGGTCTAATTGTTTCAACATTAAGTCTTTTTAATTCCTCATAAAACTCACTTAATTTATTTTGATTAGAAATATCCATAGTCATTGACGCAGCAATAAATTCTTTAGGATAATAAGTTTTTAAATATGCAGTTTGATAAGAAATTATTGCATAAGCTGCGGCATGACTTTTATTAAAACCGTATTCTGCAAAAGGTTCAATTTTTAAAAATATTCCAGCTGCAACATCTTTAGAAATTCCATTTTTAACTGCTCCTGCAATAAAGCCTTGTTTTTGTTTCTCTAGTTCAGCTCTCTTCTTTTTACCCATTGCTCTTCTCAAAATATCAGCTTGTCCTGCAGTAAACCCAGATAATTTTTGAGCAATCTGCATTACTTGTTCTTGATAAATAATTACCCCATACGTAGGTTTTAAAATATCTTCCAACAATGGATGTAAATAATCAGGTTTTTGCTTTCCATGTTTGCAATCATTGTAAGTTGGTATATTGCTCATAGGGCCTGGTCTATATAATGCTACCAAAGCAATAATATCCTCAATATGATTTGGCTTCATATGAAGCAAAGCTTCTCTCATTCCAGCACTTTCAATTTGAAATAACCCTACTGTTTTACCAGATGATAAAAGATCAAAAACTTTTTGGTCATCATAATTAATTTCTTCGATATTAAATTTTTTATCTTTTTTTCTTATTAATTTTTGAGTGTTATTTATTACTGTTAGTGTCTTAAGGCCTAAAAAATCAAATTTTATTAATCCAGCATTTTCAGCTGAATACATATCAAATTGTGTTGAGGGTAAAAGTAAATCTGCAGAATTATCTTTATATAAAGGAACCACTTCTGTTAATTTTTTATCTGCAATAACAACTCCTGCTGCATGAGTAGCAACATTTCTATTCAAACCTTCTAATTTCAATGATAACTCTGTTAATTTTTTAACTCTAGTATCCTCATTAATGAGCTTTTGTAATCTTGGCTCTCCAGCTATACATTGGGTTAAATTTTGAGGTCTAGAAGGATCAAAAGGTATTATTTTTGATATACTGTCTATAAATCCATAGGGTAATCCCATAACTCTACCAACATCTCTAATCACCATACGTGCTTTAAGTTTACCAAATGTAATTATATGAGCGACACTATCTTTGTATTTTTTAGTTAAGTATTCAAAAACAAGATCTCTTTTATCTTCACAAAAATCTATATCAAAATCAGGCATGGAAATACGATCAGGGTTCAAAAACCTTTCGAATATTAAATTAAATTTAATTGGATCAACGTCAGTAATTGATAGGCACCAAGCTACCAATGATCCAGCACCTGAACCTCTACCAGGACCAACTGGTATATCATTTTCTTTAGCCCATTTTATATAATCAGATACAATTAAAAAATAACTAGAATATTTCATTTTAATAATTATTGAAAGTTCATGATCTAGTCTTTCTTTATAAAGAAGAAAATTTTTATCATTTTCAAGATCATTATCTTTAATATTAAAAACTTTCGAAATTTTATCTCTCAGACCTTCTAAAGAATATTTAGTTAAAAGATCATCTGCATTTCCATCTTTATCGCTACTAATATTTGGCAATATTGGATTGGAAAACAAAGGTCTAAAATTGCATCTTAAAGGAAAATTATAATTATTTTCTAATGCTTCTGGTATATCAGCAAATAACTCTGTCATTTCAGAGTTAGTTTTTAAATAATGTTGATCACTTAATTTTAATCTATTTTTTTCATTTATATAGGTTTTGTTACCAATACAAATCAAAGCATCGTGAGCTTCATGCATATCTTTTGATAAATAAAAAACTTCATTTGTAGCAATTATTGGTATTTCTAGTTCTATAGACTTTTTTAGATTAAATTTTTCAAACCCATTTTCATTAGTGTCGTTGTGTCGTTGAATTTCTAAATAAAACCTATCTCCAAAAACTTTTTTTATTTTTGAATAAATTTCGTTTATTTCTGTAAATTTTCCTTTATCAAATAATTTTCCAAAAAAACCTAAAACTGTACCTGAAAAAACTGAAACACCATCAGAACTTTTTAATAATTCATCAAAATTTACATGAGGGTCACTTAATTCATCATTTTTTAAATATGAATTCGAGGACAATTCAATAATGTTTTTATAACCTGTTTCATTCAAGGCAAACAAAGGTAACAATCCAGTTGTATCATTTAGTTTAAAATTAATTTGAGTACCAATAATTGGCTGTGTTCCTGATTTAGAAATTTTTTCTGCAAATTCTAAAGCACCACATAAATTAGAAGTGTCACTTATTCCTAAAGATCTAATTTTGTTTGATTTGCAATATTCTTGCAAATCATCAATCTTGGCTGCGCCTTCACATATAGAATATTGTGTATGTACTTTTAGATGATTAAAATTTTGATTTAATGACTCAGACATTAGATGATTTTATAATACCATCTCTCATCTCCAATAGGCAATCTGCCTTATTAGCAAAAAATCTATTGTGAGTTGCAAATATTATTAATCTATTTGATTTTTTTTGATTATATAAAAGTTTAAAAACTTCTTTTGCTGTATTCATATCCAAACTGCCTGTTGGCTCATCTGCCAAGATTATTTCAGGATCATTTACGATAGCTCTTGCTATAGCTACTCTTTGAGCCTCACCACCCGAAAGTTGTGAAGGAAAGTGATTTGATCTATTTGAAAGACCAATTTTTTTTAATAATTTTTTAGCCTTTGTAATTGCTAATTCTTTGTCATTATTGTTAGCAAGTAATGCTAAATAAATATTTTCGATGGCAGTAAAATCAGAAAGAAGATTGTTTTGTTGATAAACAATACCAATTTTTTTTGATCTAAAAATATCATTTTCTTCTGTGTCATTAAAATTAATTTGATTTTGATTAAACATAATTTGACCTGATGAAGGTCTGTCTATTAGAGAAATTAAATTTAACAAAGTTGATTTACCTGAACCAGAAGGACCCATGATTGAATAAATTTTACCTTTTTCGAAATTTTGCGACAAACCCTTTAAGACTTTAATCCTTTTTTCAGTCTCAAAGCTTTTAAATATACTTTTTAATTCTAAATAATTACTCATATTTTAAAGATTTAATTGGATCTAATCTAGCAGCTTTAAATGCTGGAAAAATTGATACTAAAATAGTTATAATTATTGAGCAAACTGAAATTAGAATAATTGATGTCGGATTAATTTCAGAAGGCATCTTGCTTAAAAAATATATTTCTTCAGGAAATAAACTTATATTGAAAACTGAGCTTAAAAATTGTCTAAAATTTTCAATATAAATAGAAAAAGTTACACCTAGAAAAATACCAAAAATTGTTGCGGTAGTACCTATTATTACTCCAACTAAAAAAAATATTTTAATTATTGATTTATTTAATACTCCAATTGATTTTAAGATGGCAATATCCCTTGTTTTGTTTTTTACTAAAATGGTTAATCCTGAAATAATATTAAATGCAGCAACAATTATTATTAATGACAAAATAATAAACATGACATTCCGTTCAACTTTAAGAGCTGAAAATAATGAACTATTCATATCTGCCCAACTAAAGACAAACTCATCATCAAAAACCTGTTTTACTATTAATTTTTGTGATTCAATATTATTCGGATTTTTCAGATAAATTTCTAAATTTCTTTCGTTGGGATCGTATCCAAAGAACTCTTCTAAAACATTAAGTTCTATAAATGCAATATTGTTATCAAATTCTGCTAAACCACTATTAAAAATTGAATTAACTATAAAAGTTTTTTGTTTTGGCATACTGCCAATTATTGTTTGAACACCAGATGGTGACATTAATGTCAATTCATCTCCTATTTCAAGATCTAGAGAAAAACTTAGCTCGCTTCCAATTGATATAAAATTTTCATCAAATTGATTTAATTCACCTTTGAATTTTTTATTTGTTAATACCTCTAAAGTTAAAAGATCATTATATTTATAGCCACGTAACACTATTCCTTTAGTATTATTATTTTTAAGAATAATTGCCTCTCCTGAATTACTAAAAATAATATTCTTAGAAATTGAATTTAATTTATTATTTATTTTATCTTCATCTATTGAATTTGAATAAGGTTTAACAGTTACGTGTGAATTAAATCCAACAATTTTGTTGATCAATTCAGTTCTAAAACCATTCATTACCGACATAACAACAATTAGAACAGCAACACCAAGACTTATTCCAATGAAAGAAAATATTGAAATGACATTTAAAAAGCCATCTTTTTTTCTAGCTTTTAAAAATCTAAAAGTAATTTCTTTTTCTAAAGTAGAAATCAAATTGAATTTTTTTGTTTATTAATAATTTCTATAATTTTGTTTAAAGGTAAGTTTTGAGTTTCACCACCTGTTTCTTTGAACTCAAGTAAATCACCCTCACTTTTCTTACCAATAAGAATTTGGTACGGAGCCCCAATCAAATTCATTTTTTTAATTTTGGATGAAAAATTTTCATCTGTGTCATCAATAATTGCGTCAATATTATTTTTTAATAACTCGCTGTTAATATTATTTGCCCTATCTAGTGCTGAATTATCGTTTTTATTTATCATCGGTATCAAAGCAATATCATATGGAGCAACAGACAATGGCCATTTCATGATTTCATTTTTTTCATCATATTTTGCTTCTATTATGGCCCCTACTAACCTTGATACACCAATTCCATAAGAACCCATTTTAACAAAATCTTTTTTTCCACCTGGCAAATCTACTGATGCATTCATAGGTTTTGAATATTTGTCCCCAAAATAAAATATATGGCCAACCTCAATACCTTTTGTGATTAATTGATTTTCTTTAGAAACTATTTTTTCAAATTCATCTTTATTAAACTTTTCATCCGTCACAGCATAAAATTGCTCATATTTTTTTCTCATTTTCTCTAAAGAGGATTTTTCTAATTGAGTATCATCACTGTTTAAATCAAAAATTCTTTTGTCAGTAAAAATTTTACTCTCTCCTGTGTCTGCTAGGATAATAAATTCATGCGATAAATTTCCTCCAATTGGACCTGTGTCAGCAGCCATAGGTATTGCAGTTAGATCTAATCTTTTAAAAGTTTTTAAATAAGAAAGAAAAAATTTATTGTAAGAAAAAAATGCTTCCTCATCTGATACATCAAATGAATAAGCATCTTTCATATAAAACTCTCTTCCCCTCATTATTCCAAATCTAGGTCTTATTTCGTCTCTAAATTTCCATTGTATGTGGTACATAAGTTGGGGTAATGATTTATAAGATTTAATTGAAGATCTAAAAATTTCTGTAACTTGCTCTTCATTGGTAGGTCCATAAAGCATTTCTCTATTTTGACGATCAGTTATTCTAAGCATCTCCTCACCGTAATCATCATATCGACCACTTTCTTTCCATATCTCACTAGATTGAATTGTTGGCATTAATATTTCTTGAGCTCCAATCTTATTTTGCTCTTCTCTAACAATTTGTTCTATTTTTTTCATTACCTTAAATCCTAAAGGTAACCATGAGTATATTCCTGCAGAAGCTTGCTTGATCATACCAACTCTCAACATTAGCTGATGAGATTTAATTTTCGCTTCCGAAGGATTATTTTTTAATATTGGAATAAATGAATTTGATAAAAGCATCTTAACTGATCATATTTCTTAAATTTAAATATTCAAATTTTATTAGTAAATAAATAATGGTAAAAATTACTGTAGTTATACCAGTGCAATACAAGAATTTTTTAAACATTTTTGGATTTTCAGGTGACCCTGGATCTTCACCATCAATTTTTACTGTTTTTGATCTATTTACATCAATAGGAAGTATAGCAAAGAAAACTATCCACCATATAATTACATAGATAATTGCTAAACCAGTTACACTCATTAAATTCTGACTAAGTTAATATTAGTGAAAGGTTTTTTTCCTGTTCTTTCTTTAGAAAATTTTCTGCAGGCAATTTTCAATGCATCGATTAAATTATGCTCTTGTTGCTTGCTTCCAATTTTAAAAGTTCTAGAAGTTTTTTCTATTTCTTCTTCCAGCCCATAAACAAATTCTTCTCTATCATCTACTGGCAACCCACGAAAAGAAAGCACAGGATTGTTGTGAATATTTCCTTTAGGTGTTATCATTAAAGTTACTTCAAGATATCCATTTTCACTCAAATTTTTTCTATCTTTTATTGACTGTGAATCTGGATCAACACTTACATTGCCATCTAAATATAATCTACCACTTGGAGCTTTGTCGTAAACTTCAGGGTGATTACCAGGATATAACTTAACTATATCACCGTTTTCTACTTGTACAGGATATGGAACTTGCATTTCTTTTGCAAAATTTATGTGTTCTATCATGTGCCTATGTTCACCATGTACAGGTATTACACATTTAGGTTTAACCCATTGATACATTTCTCTTAAATCCTCTCTATTTGGATGACCAGAAACATGAACAAATTCAGTTTCTTCTGATATCACTTCTATACCATCTTTAACAAGTTGGTTGTGCAATTTATAAAGTTTTTTTTCATTTCCAGGTATAATTTTTGATGAAAATATTACAGCATCATCTTTTTCAATAAAAACATCAGGGTGTACATAACTGGAAATTCTCATCATAGCTCCCATTGGTTCTCCTTGGCTACCTGTACAAAGATAAACTATTTTTTCTCTTGAGAAATTTTTAGCTTCACGAGGGTCAATTGGTTCAATTGTATTTTTTAAATATCCACATTGACGTGCAGCTTTGTAAATACGATGCATCGATCTTCCAACTAGTGAAATTTGTCTTCCTGTTTGCTCAGCACAATAAAATGCTGTCTCCATTCTTGCTACATTAGATGCAAATGAAGTGATGATAATTCTCTTTTTCAATCTCGACATTACATTTAACATATTTTTTCTAACATCAAGTTCAGATCCAGACTTGCCAGCACTAAAAACATTAGTAGAGTCACAGATCATTGCTAATACTCCTTCATCACCAATTTCTTTTAATCTCTTGTCATTTATATTGTCACCAATAAGTGGATTGGGATCTACTTTCCAATCTCCTGTGTGTAAAATTACACCAGCAGGAGTTTTTATTCTCAAGCCATTGGGTTCTAAAATTGAATGAGTTAAAGTTATATATTCAATTTCAAATGGATCTAATGAAACAGTTCCATTTAATTCAACAATTTGTAAATCATTAGTAATATCTATTTGTTTTTCTCTAAACTTCTCTCTAATCAAAACTGCTGTAAATGGAGTAGCAAATATTTTACATCTTAATTTTGGCCATAAATGTGCGATTGCTCCTATGTGATCTTCATGTGCATGAGTTAAAACTATACCCAACAAGTTATCTTTTCTTTCAACAATAAATCCAGGATCTGGATAAATTAAATCAACACCTGGTATAGTGTCATCAGCAAAAGTTACACCAATGTCTACCATTATCCATTTATGATCGCTTGGTTGACCGTAACCAAACAAATTCATGTTCATACCAATCTCACCTGATCCACCTAGTGGACAAAATAACAATTCATCTTTCATATTATTTTATTTGCTCAGAAATCTTTATTAGACCTTTAATTGTAATATCTTGGTTATGTTTAACTTTCGATTTTATTGAACTTGTAAATAAATCAGAAAATCCACCTGTCAATACAACTTTGAAGGATTTTCTTGTCTCTTTCTTAATTAAATTAATCATATTGTCAATCAAACCAGCATAACCCCAAAAAAAACCTGATCTAACAGCTGAAAGTGTGTTGCTGCCTATTACTTTTTTCATACGTTTAAGCTCAATTTTTGGGATTAAAGTAGCTCTGTCTGACAAAGTATTAAGAGACAACTTAATTCCAGGAGCTATTATCCCTCCCATATACGTATTTTTTATCAAGACATCAAACGTTGTAGCAGTACCAAAATCTAAAATTATATAATTGTTTTTGTTATCCAATAAACTTATAGCGTTTGTAATTCTATCAGAGCCCACCTGGTTGTAGTCAACTTTAATTTTAATCATTGATTTTAAATTCAAATTTTTTACTTCATTGCATTTAACTTTAGTGATTTTAGAAAAGTGGTTTTTTATAATTTTAAAAGTGTTTGGGACAACACTACAAAACAATATTTTTTCAATTTTATTTATTTGAATTTTATTTTTTTTAAATAAAATTTTTTTTTGTTGGAAAACCGAAAAAAAACACCCAAAAACAAGTACCAGAAAATAAACCCCAATTTTTTAAAAAAAAA
>NZ_JBNAJY010000034.1:0-7552 GCF_052047595.1 Candidatus Pelagibacter sp. HIMB1715
AATAATTATATGAATAAATCTAAATCATTTGATCCACTTTGGGTTCCAATTATTTCTCAATATCAAAACACAAAAAATTTAGAGCTAGATAAAAAGCTTATTCAAAAACACATCCATTGGTTAGACCCACATGTAAAACAATTCTTGGTATGTGGAACTACAGGTGATGGATGGAATTTAACTGATGAATTAATAATCAATTGGTTAGATATATTAAATGATAATTCTTTAATTAAAAAAGATAACAAAATATTATTTGGAGCATTTGGAAAAACAACAGAAGATGTTTTAAGACGGACAGATATAATTGAAAGATATATAATTAAAAATGGATCCTCTGCAGGTTTTTTTGGATTAACTTTATGTGCTCCTGTTGAAGAAAACATCAAACAAGAAGAAATTATTTCACATTTTAAAAGTATTATTGAAAATACGTATTTGCCAATTTCTATCTATCAATTACCCCAAGTAGTAAAATGTAATATTGAACCTAGAACATTAAAAATATTAAAAGATAATTTTCACAATAGAATTCAATTATTTAAAGATACTAGTGGTGAAGATGATGTTGTTAATTCTGGAATTAATTTTAATGATTTAATATTTTTAAGAGGAGCAGAGGAAAATTATTTTGATCATTTACAACCAAACGGAAAATATGATGGATTTTTATTAAGCTCAGCAAATTGTTTTGGGAAAATTTTAAGAGAAATTTGTAATAATGTTGCAAACGGTAATTTTAAAGATGCAGAAAAGATGTCTCAAGAACTAAGTGATATAATTAGAGTTTCATTTTCAGAAGGTCAAAAACTAGATTTTGGAAACCCTTTCTCTAATGTAAATAAAGCCTTTGCTCATGTCTTGATTAATAAAGATAATCTTAGCTGCAAAACATGTTTTGATAGAAATATACCTGGTGAATTTCTCAATGATATGTTTTTATTATTAGCTAAACACAATTTAACTAAATCTCTAAACGTCTAAATTAAAAGATCTTAATTTTAATATTTTTAGCCTATTAAAATTTGATGCATGACACGTCCTGGATAAAGCGTAAAAAAGCCTGTAAGGATTAAAGCAAAAAAATATAAAGCGATCATTACTTGTTTGTGACGTTTAATATTACCAACTCTTACAAAGTAAATTCCAAGACCAAGAGAGAAAATTGTCCACAAACTCAATAAATGTATAGGGCTATAAGCACCCCATAATTTTATCTCATGTATAAATAAAGAAGATATCGCTACAATCAGCATTAAGCCTACCCAAATACGACCTAACAATTTATGAATGGTTCTACCTTTTTTCATAGAAAGTTGTATGCCACCTAAAATTATAGCAATCATTGCCATAATAGCGTGAACTGGTATGGGGTGAGTTTCATTGAACAACAAAGTCATGTTTAAATTTTATTACCATATATCATAACCAAGAATATATAGTTCATCATTAATAAAATAAAATTTGTTGATTATGTAAAATGGGTAGCAACTATAATTCAGTTAATTGGGTATGGTTTGACTGGTTTAAATATGACCCCCTATAATGTTTATTTATTTTTTTTAGGGATTTTTCTTTGGTTTGCAGTTGGAGTTATGTGGAAAGATAAAGCAATAATGGTGGTACACGTAGGTGCTTTTATCTCATTGCTTGTTGGATATTTAAACGCTTAAGTAATTTATTTTCTTCTCAAAACTTCTTTCTTCAACGCCTCGTTCACTTGATTGTAAGCAGGCTCTACCCAAGAGCTATCCCAAAAGTTTACATAAAATCCTGTATACTCTTCTTTTTGAATAACCTTTGTACCTTCTTCTACCTTTTCTAAAATATAGTGATGGTCAAAAGTTATGATACCTCTGTAACCACCAAATTGATTAAGATGAAAAGGTGGTTCAAACTTAACTACCTTAGATTTGATTTTGGTTGGCTTCTTACCTTTTTCAACCACTGTATTTACAATCTTAGCATCTTTAGCATAATCACCAACTGCATTAACAATTACAGGGTTCCAATTTTTATAATTTGATGAGTCTGTAATAACAGCCCATACTTCTTCTGGTTCTGCCTGAATTATAATTTCAGTGAATACTTTGCTATATCCTAATTTTTTTGAAAAATTATCCATTAAAGTGCATCCAGTTAACATAAACAATGATAGCAAGATAGATAAAAATAGAAAAATTTTACGAAGCATAAACTTAATTAATTTCCTAATCTTTTTGAAACACCTTGTTCTTGTTGTTTGTTAAACTCATCATCGTTTGAATTATATAATTCTTCTATTCTAAGGTTTTTAGTTCTAATTGTTGGAACATTATTATTTTTCATTCCAAGATGTCTTGCAAAAACCGCTTGTTTTTTACTTGTTTGATGAGGTTGAAAATCTTTAATGTCTTCAATGGTTACTTTATCTCCTTTAACAAGATAACCACTTTCAACCGCTTCATTAAAAACTTTAATTCCTTTTTTAGTTCGCATCACTGCAGCATTAAAACCTTCATCTTCTCCTTTAGGTGAACCTCCTCTCCAAGTATCTAGAGCTGCAATATCAGAACTTTCACCTATTGCATCTGGGCATATTTTACATCTAAAAGGAACTTTCCAATTACTTTCATCTCCCCAAAAAGAATTATAATCTTTATCAAACTCTCTTTGATCTTTTGTTTTGATATACATTCTTCCAGGGTTACCAAATCCTCTATATCTAAATTCCTCTAACTCTTCTTCTTTAACATTAAAACTATCAATAAATTCTTGTGATTTTGTAAGTTCTTGAAAACCTCCACAAACAAGCGTGAATATATATTTGCAATACTGATCAACTCTTTCATCTGATTTAGCAAGCAATCTAATAGCTCCAGCATCACAAGGTTTACCAACAAAAGCAAAGGTTTGTTTTTTATCTAAAGCTTTATGAAATTCACTTAAAGGTGAAGATGGACCGTATCTTGATCTACTTTCACAGTTAATTAAGTCCTCTTTATTATAACTGTATTTTACAATGTTTCGCATCCGGTGATCTTTGTCCCCTGCTGTATGCATTATAAAATCAACTTTCTTTTGTTCTAATAAATATAAAGACAATCCATTTAACAAACCACCTGTTGAACTTTGAAATCTTATCTTTGGATCAGTGGACCATGAATAATATAAATCAAAATAATTTCCCCAAACCAAATCTTTATTAGATCCTTCATTTTCTTTATGATCTTCGGGTCCCTCAGCAATAACTCCAGGACAAACTTTTTTAATTTCCTCTAAAGTTTGATTTGATATTGGTGTTAATTCTTTAGGTTCTAAATTACCTTTGTCACTCATCTCCATCTCAATTGAGTTACCTGCAATACTTTTACAAAGTCCGCAGCCAATACAAAGGCCATTTTTTACAATATCATCTAAAGAATTAATTTTTGTCATTACTCTTTGTATGATGGGTCTTTTGCATCACATCTTCTAAGTAATGCTGGCCACTCATTTAAACCTGGTGAAAATAAATCATATTGTTTTTGAGATAATTTCCACATCTCCTCTGTTGCTCTTTCAAGAGGAAGTCCTGAACCTGTTGCTTGTACTGCAACCTCACACATTCTAATTGCATAATACATATTCATAAAAGCTTCCCCTGCTGTTGCACCAACAGTTAAAAGACCATGGTTCTTCATAATCAAAACCTTATTGTCTCCCATGTTTTCAGCAATTCTAACTCTCTCATCTTTATTAATCGATAATCCTTCCCACTCGTGATAACCAACTTTTCCATAAAGCATTGAACTATCTTGTACTAAATGAGGGATACCATCTTTCAATGCCGTTGCAGCTAAAGCTGAAGGAGGATGTGCATGAAAGACAAATTTTGCATTTGGATGATTTAGATGAATAGCACTATGAATAATAAAACCTGCAGTATTTGCTTTTTCAGGTCCTTCTAAAACTTTACCATGCTCATCTACTTTAATTAAGTTTGATGCTTTTACTTCTTCATACAACAAACCCATCTCGTGCATAAAAAATGTATGATCCGTTCCAGGTGCTCTTGCAGTGATATGGTTCCAAACCGTATCATCCCAACCCATCATGTTTGTTAATCTAAACATGGCAGCAAGATCTACTCTTACTTTCCAATCTGCTTCGCTTATATTATTTTTCATCATCCCTCCTTTGAAAAAGTTAATTTATTATTTTGTTCTAAAAGTTTAATCACTTTTAAGTGATTAGAATTTGGTCCATATCTTTTAATCGCTTTGTTATAAATTTTTGAAGTTAAGTTCATTATTGGTAGTTTTAATTTTTGTAATTTAATAATTTCATTAGCAAGATTTAAATCTTTCATCGATAAACCTAAAAAGAAAGAGGGATCATAATCTCCATTAATCATGTTAGGGCCGTATCTTGTTGATGTATAACCACCACTTGCACTTTTATCGATGATCTCTAACATTGTTTTTGGTTTAATCCCTGACTTTACTCCAAGCATCAACGACTCTGAGAGTGATAAATAGTTTAAATAACAAAGGCTAACTTGTGCAATTTTAGCAGCATAACCAGCACCTGGTTTATTTAAATAATAAATGTTTTTACCTAATATATTAAAGACAAACTTAAGCTTATTAACTGTCTTTTTATTGCCTCCAATAAATATTGATAAATCTCCTGATTGAGCCTTTAAATTTCCACCTGATATCGTTGCATCAACAAATTGATTTATTTTTTTACTTAATTTTTGTTTTAAAAGATTAAAGCAAGTTAAAGAATTAGTTGAACAATCAATCCAAATTTTATTGTTACCTAATTGATCAATGATTTTACCTTTACCAATTGATAATGCTTTAATTTGTTTTGGTCCAGGAACGCAGGTGATAATTACATCAGAAAACTTAATTAATTCATCTAATGAGCTTGTTGCTTTTGCTTTTTTAGATTTAAATTGTTTTAAAGATTTAAGACTTACATCGTAACCCAATAAATCTATTCTTTTAGATTTATGCAAGTTTAATGCCATTGGCAAACCCATATTACCTAAACCAATAAAACCTATTTTCATATCAATCCATCAACCCATCTACTTCAACATTATTTCTCTCATAATGAATTGGAAGTGCTTTACCGTAAACTTGTTTAGAATGTTCTGGTTTATTAACTCTGTAACTATCTTTTACATATGTTGGTAATGCAATGTAACGAGAAGTATTTCCTTCTATTTTTGTTACTCTATGCATAGAAAATCTTCCTTTAAATATTTGAAGATCCCCTGGTTGAAGGTCTAATGATTTAACTTTATCTCTTGAACCACGAAGAACTTTAGTAACCTCATCAAAGTTTTCATTTTCAGTACTTCTTAAATCAGGTGAATATTCAAACAATCCGCCCTTTTCAGCTTTTTGAATTAAAATACTTAAAGTAAATTCATTTCCATCAAAGTGCCAAGGAAAGTAATGATCTTTATGCATGATACTATATGGATTTTTACCCAAAGGATCTGACCATCGATAAAGAGGAAAAACTCCTAAACTATCTGAAATAAATTTTAACATTTCCTCAGACTCGTAAAGTTTGTTTAAATCAGATTGCTCTTCTAAATCATCTGAATTGATGTATCCACTTTCTCTAAATGAAAATACTCTTTTTGGATGATCTTTAGATAAATTTTCATCATCTTTTGAAAAATAAGGGTTGTGATGATCTTTAGTCCAATGAGTTTTAGGAAGATTTCTTTCAACTTCTTCCTTCATTCTTTTCAAAGACTCGCTAAGTACAAAGTTTGGAAGTACACAACATCCATCTTTATCTAGTAGCTCTCTATTTTTAGTAATTAAATCTTGGTACTCTTTTGATCCTGTTTGATCAATTGGGTAATTTTTTAAGTTAACAATGTTTTTTATTTCCATAATTCTCCTTTAATTAAAATTAATTTTTAAAAAAAGAAGTGATTACAATTTCGTGGGCGTTGAAGAATTTATGTGGTTTTTACAGTCTACTTTTTGAAGTAATAAATTAAATAAATTAGATGATAACTTTGAACTCAAGCCAACTCTAGCCAGCCTATGACAGTGAGTAAAAAGATTAAGATTCATAAGCAAACCGTATTCTATTTTTTACCCTAGGTAAAGATAATTTGATCTAACTCTTTTTGATTTAGAAAATGAAGATAATTAAATCTAGATAGTGGGGGCTAACGCCCCCACAAACTTAATTTAATATTAGTCTAGACTATAAATTGTAACTGATTTTTCTTTATCAACTTCGTTAGCACTTATAAATAAGTTCCGTTCAGGTATAGCAACCAAACCTTCTGGTCCAATACCTGTTGGCAAAATAGTTACTAATTCTGGATTTGATAAATCATTTGCTTTATATACACCGATAGCGTTAGCTCTTTCAGCACCCACAAAGATATAACGTGTATCACCGTATATTGCTACTTCAACTGACTCTGGTTCAACACCTTTTTTCTCTGCACGATTTTCTGGCCAGTAACCTGCTGATGCAAGTGCTCTTTCATATGATGAACCTGACTCGTATACAACAGAGCCATCTTTGTTAAAGATTGTCCATCCACGGCTACCACCTCGCTTTGCCTGACCTGGTGCTTCATGTTTATAGTCACCCTCATTTGCTGTTGCAAAATGATCATTGTCAATCCATTTAACTGCATCTGGTTCTCTTCTAACATTTTCAATAGTGTCAACCATGTTTAGTTTACCATCTTTTTTATTATCAATACCTTCAAGTGTTACTAGTCCTGCATCAAACTCTGAAATTACTTTTCCATTTCGATCAATAACTGCCATCCAGTTATTCTCTTGCATCGTAACAACTATCTCACCCAAGTTGTTGATATCAACAAACTCAGGTTCTGGATCGTTTGGAGCAATAGTTGAAAAACCAACTAAGTCTGCTTTAGTAACACTGTTATCTGCTAAATTAACAATTGCTACAAAACCACCTGGAAGTTGTGGAATTTTTTCGTCATTAATATCTTCGTTACGCTCATTTTCAATAGCTACTGCCACAAAAGTTCCATCTGGACTAACTGCAACAGAGTCTGGTTGTCCACCTAGTTCTACTTTTGCAACTTCTTTTTCTGAAGCAAGATCAATAACTAATAAGTGACCACTTGGTTCTACATAGTTTTTAGAAGTATTAATACCTACATATGCTTGTCCATTTTTGATCGCAACACTAGTTGGTTCACCACCCAAATCCATTGAGCCTAATGGTTTAGGATTTGCTGGATCAGTAATATCGATCATACCTAATGCATTTGCAGGACTATCGCTATATACAAGCTTCATGCCATCCGCTGTTGCGGCAATAATTTCTGCTGATGTTTCCTCGGCACTAGGATTATTTGCTGGCGTCCCAAATTTTCCAATTTCTGAAAAGTCTGCATTTGCTGTGTTAACAATTGCAGTTGAGGCTAGAAGGCCTGCTAAAATAAATTTTATCATTAAGTTTTCCTTTTTCTGTTTTTATTAATTAACCAAATCAAGGAAGATGATATGTATTAGTTCTGTTACAAATTTATTTTTTAATTATAACAATTATATTACAA
>NZ_JBNAJY010000035.1:0-4192 GCF_052047595.1 Candidatus Pelagibacter sp. HIMB1715
TTTCATTATTTATAATTCTTTTAATTTCATTTTATGAATGGCATTTTATTGCTAAAAAAAAATCATTTTATGTATATGGATTTATTTTTTTGTTATTTTCGTTATTTTCTATAATAAAGTTAAGATTTATTTCAGATAATGATTATTGGTTAGTGTTGTTTATTTCCTTGATATGCATATTGAGTGATATTGGGGGTTATGTTTTTGGTAAAATTTTTAAGGGACCAAAATTAACAAAATATAGTCCAAATAAAACAATATCAGGATCATTAGGAGGTTTTGTTTTGTCATTGTCTACAATTTTTTTTTTAAATGCAATAAATTTAGAAAATAAAATAATGTTTATTAATTATTTTGTATTTGTTGTTATTATATCTTCATCTAGTCAACTGGGTGATATCATTATTTCGTATTTTAAAAGGAAAGCAAAAGTAAAAAATACTGGCAAATTAATACCTGGTCATGGAGGTCTTTTAGATAGGATAGATGGCATGTTGTTTGCCTTTCCTGTTGCATTTATTCTTCAATTTTTTAACTTTTTTAAAATTTAAAATGAAAAAAAAAATTGCAGTTTTAGGTTCAACAGGATCAATTGGAAAATCTCTCTTAAATATAATATCTAAAGATAAAAATAGTTTTAATGTTGTATTATTAACAGCTAATAAGAATTATAAATTTTTATTAAAACAAGCAAAAGAATTTAATGTAAAAAATTTAATTATAACTAACAAGAAAAGTTTTTATTTAGCAAAACCAATTTGCAAAAAAAATAATATTAAATTATTTAATAATTTTAAAAGTTTAGATCAATTCCTTAAAAATAAAATAGACTATGTAATGAGTTCAATTGTTGGGTTGGACGGACTAATACCAACTTATGAAATCATTAAATATACAAAAAAAATTGCCATTGCAAATAAAGAGTCAATTATATGTGCTTGGAATATAATTAAGCATCAAATGTTAAAACACAAAACCGAATTCATTCCGGTTGACTCAGAGCATTTTTCTATATGGTATGCTTTAAAAAAAAATAAATCTAATAACTTGGATAAGATTTATTTAACTGCATCTGGAGGTCCTTTATTAAATGTACCAATAAATGAATTTAAAAATGTAAAGAAAAATAAAATTATAAATCATCCAAACTGGGTTATGGGCCCCAAGATAAGTGTAGACTCATCAACTATGATTAATAAAGTTTTTGAAATAATTGAAGCTAAAAAAATATTTAATTTAGATTATGAAAAGTTAAATATAATAATTCACCCAAGTTCATACGTACATGCAATTTTAAAATTTAATGATGGTTTAATCAAACTCATAGCACATGACACAACAATGGAAATTCCAATATTTAATTCATTGTATACAAATAAAGGAAAAGCTATTAAGACTGAAGATATAAATTTTAATAAATTAAATAAACTTAACTTTCAGAAATTAAATAAAAAAAAGTTTTTAAGTATTAAAATTTTAAAATACTTACCAAAAAAAAATTCACTATTTGAAACTGCTTTAGTTTCTGCTAACGATGAAATTGTCAGAGCTTATTTGGAAAAGAAAATTAGCTATAATAAAATTATACCATATATTATGAAAATCTTAGATGATAATAATGTTAAAAAACTTAAAAAAATTCTTCCAACAAAAATTTCTCAGGTTATAAATGTGAGTGAATTTGTGAGACATAAAATTAATTTGTTATTAGTTGATTAATTGTTTAATTATGAATATTAAAAATTTTAAACTTTTTCTTTATTTATTTTTTTTACTTTTTATTAACTTCAAAATTTGTTTTGCAAATGAAGTAAAAAAAATTTTAATAGAAGGAAATCAAAGAATATCTTCAGATACAATTATTATTTTTTCAGGAGTTTCGATTAATGATAACGTAAATAAAAATGATTTAAATAAAATACTTAAGGATCTCTATAGCACTAATTTTTTTGAAAACATCAAAATAACACTTGATGATAACTTGTTAAAAATCTCAGTAATTGAATACCCGATTATAGAAAATATAAAATATCAAGGTTTAAAAGCTGATAAAATTTTAGAACAATTAAAGTCAAACTCATTAATAAAAATGAGGTCCTCATATAACGAAATTGATTTAAAAAATGAAAAAAAAATTTTACTAAAAACTTTAAAAGAAATTGGTTACTACAATGCAGACTTAGAGATATATGTTGAAGAAAAAAAAAATAAATTAGTAAATTTAATCTACAATTTTAATCTTGGTGATAAAGCAAAAATTTCTAAAATAACATTTCTTGGCAATAAAATATTTAAAGACAACAAACTAAGAAGAATTATAGTAAGCTCTGAGTATAAATATTGGAAGTTCTTAACTGGACGAAAATATCTCAATGAAAATTTAGTAAATTTTGACAAAAGACTTCTTACTAATTTTTATAAAAATAATGGTTTTTACAATGTTTCTGTTAATTCTTCATTTGCAAAAATGATAAAAGATAATGAATTTGAACTAATTTTTAATATAGATGCAAATCCTAAAGTTTTTTTTGGAAATCTTTCTTTATCTTTACCTTTAGACTTTGATGAAAATAATTTTAAGAAAATTAATAAACTTTTTGACAAACTTAAAGGTAAGCCTTATTCAATAAATAAAATAAATGATATTCTAGATCAAATTGATTTAGTTGCATCAAATCAGCAATATCAGTTTATTGACGTATCTGTTAATGAAATTTTAGACAATAATATTTTAAATCTAGAATTTGTTATTTCTGAAACTGAAAAATATTTTATTAAAAAAATTAATATTTTTGGAAACAACATTACCGCAGAAAATGTAATCAGAAATAATTTTGAGGTTGATGAAGGAGATCCTTTTTCTGAGATTTTAGTAAATAAATCAATAAATAATTTAAAAAGTTTAAATTTTTTTAAAAATGTAAATAAAGAAATTACTGTAGATGAAGTTGAAAAATTAAAATCAATTAATATTTTTATAGAAGAAAAACCTACTGGTGAAATATTTGCTTCAGCCGGTGTAGGAACTGATGGAAATTCAGTAGGTTTTGGTATTAAGGAAAATAATTTTTTAGGTCGTGGAGTCAAATTTGATAGCAATATATCAGTATCTTCTGAAAAATTAAAAGGTAAATTTTCTTTTACTAATCCTAATTATAAAAATTTAGATAAATCTTTATTTACATCTATTGAAGCCCAAGAAATAGATAATTTAAAATCAACTGGTTATAAAACAAATAAAACCGGTTTTTCAATTGGTACAAACTTTGAATATTATGATAATTTGAATCTAGGGATCGGTACTAGCAACTTTTATGAAAAAATTTCAACTAATTCTACCGCATCTGCTAGACAAAAAGCTCAGGAGGGTGATTATTGGGATACAATTTTAAATATAAATTTTAACTATGATAGAAGAAATCAAAAATTTCAAACAAGTTCTGGATTTAAATCATTTTATTCTATAGGGTTACCTGTAATTAGTGAAAATTATACTTTTAAAAATTATTATAGTCATACTCATTATTTTAATTTATTTGAAAAAAATATTTCTACTTTTTCGTTATATTTTGAAACAGCAAATTCTTTAACTAATAAAGATGTAAAGCTTTCTGAAAGAATTAAAATTCCTTCAAATAAATTAAGAGGATTTGAAAACGGAAGAGTAGGCCCTAAAGATGGATCCGATCACATTGGTGGCAATTATGCATATTCCTTAAATTTTACCTCAACAATACCTCAATTGTTTGAAGAATCTCAAAATATTGATTTTAAGTTTTTTACAGATATAGCTGACATATGGGGTGTGGATTACGATTCTTCTTTGAATAAAAACGAGATTAGAAGTTCAATAGGAATTGGGCTTGATTGGTTAAGCCCAGTTGGTCCTATGAACTTTTCATTAGCACAGCCACTAAGTAAGGCAGATGGTGATAAAACTGAGTCATTTAGATTTAATTTAGGAACAACCTTTTAATGTTTAAATATAAAATAAATTTATTTAGTTTTATTGGTTTTTTATTAATTACATTTAATGCGCATGGAGAAAACAAAGTAGCTTTTATAGATATAGATTTTCTTATTTCAAACATTAATATTGGTAAAGAAATTATTTTAAAACTTGAAAATAATGAAAAAAAAAAGAGTGATGAGTTACAACTTTTAGAAAATAAACTAAAAGATGAAGAGAATA
>NZ_JBNAJY010000036.1:0-4584 GCF_052047595.1 Candidatus Pelagibacter sp. HIMB1715
TCAATAATAAAGTTAAAGAATTCTAAATCTGATTTATGTATAAAAAAAAAAACTGCCTACTTATTTCACAACATTTCTATCCTGAGGAATTTATAATTAATGATCTAGTAAAAAAAATGATAAATTATAATTTTTATGTGATTACAAATTATCCATCGTATCCAAATATTATACATTTTAGAAACTTTTATAAGAATTTTTTTAATAGAAAGAAATTTAAAAACTCCAAAATATACAGAGTACTGACATTTCCTAGGTTTATTAATAAATTTTTCGACATATCTATAAATTACTTATTTTTTATAATTTTTGGAATATTAAAATTATTTTTTATATCAAAAAAAAAAATTGACTTCATATTTGTTTTTGCTACTTCACCTTTATACCAAGCTCTAATTGGTGTAATTGCAAAAAAAATTTTCAAAAAAAAACTAATTGTTTGGGTACAGGATTTATGGCCCGAATCACTTTTGTATACTGGTTTTATAAAAAACAAAATTATATTGAAGCTTTTAAAAAAACTAAGTTTTTATATCTACAATTCATCTGATCTTTTGATTGCACAATCAAATGAATTAAAGGAAAAAATTTCAAAACAAACCGGAACCAAAGTTGTTTACTTGCCAAACCCAAGTAGAAGTTTTCTTTCAAAAAAAAAAATTAAAAAAAATATATCTATTGGATATGCAGGTAACTTTGGTAAAGTGCAAAATCTAGATAAAGTAATTTTTTTAGCAAACATTATTAGTCAGAAAAATATTAAAAATATTAAATTTTATTTAATTGGCGATGGATCAGAAAAACAAAAATTATTAAATATTTTAAAGAAAAAAAAAATTAACAATGTTTTCGTTAAGAAAAGAATTTCAATTAACAAAATAACTTCATTCTATAAAAAAATGGATATTTTGTTAATTAATTCAAACTTAAAAGGATCTGAGGCAGTAATAATACCATCTAAACTACAAGCATATTTATCAACATCAAAACCAATTATATCTTTTTGTGAAGGATCGGTAAAAAAAATAATTACTATTTCCAAAGCTGGAATAAATTTATCAGATTTAAAGCCTGATATTGCAGCAAAAAAAATTATTAACTTAACTAAAAATAAAAACAAAATGATAAAACTTGGTACAAATGGAAAAAATTTCTTCAAAAAAAACTATGAATTAAATATAGTTGCTAAAAAGTTTAATAATATAATTAACCAGTGTCTGTAAAAAAAAAAAAATTATTATTATTGGGTGCAGAAGGAATGCTGGGTCATGTATGTCTTTTAAAATTAAGTGATAAATTTTTAATATACGCAACTACTAAACAGAAAAAACACTTTATAAATAAAAAAATTAACATTCCACCAGGAATAAATTTTATAGATAAAATAGATTTAACAAATTTTAATGTGTTGGATGAGATTGTGAATAAAATAAGGCCAAATTTCTTGGTGAATTGTGCTGGTATTATAAATAAAAAAATAAAAAATTATTCAAACATTAATTCAATAATTATTAACAGTTTGCTCCCACATAAATTGTCTAATTTATCTGATGAGTATAAATTTAGATTTATTCATATAAGTACAGATTGTGTTTTTGATGGCAAAAGGGGAAATTATTTTGAATATGATAAAAAAAATGCTAATGATTTTTATGGACAGACTAAATCAATAGGGGAAGAGTTTTCCTCAAAGAATTCAGTAATTATAAGAACATCAATTATTGGCCATGAAATAAAGTCGAAATTAGGCTTATTAGAATGGTTTTTAAAAAGTAAGAAACAAGTTAGTGGATTTGATAATTTTAAATATTCTGGACTTACAACTTTAGAACTTCAAAGATATATATTGTTTTTTTTAAATGAAAAAAGACTTAATGGAATTTATAATATAGGCTCAAAGTCAATTTCTAAATATCAATTATTAAAAATTATTAAGAAAGTTTATGGTAAAAAGATAGATATTTTAAAAAATAGTTCTATAAAAAAAAATATGGTACTTAAGTCGCATAAATTAAAAAAAATAAATATAAAACCTCAAAATTGGCAGCAACAAATAAATGAATTAAGAGAATTTTATGAAAAAAATTATAAATAAATTAAATAAAAAAAAAATTTTAATTACAGGTGGTACTGGATCATTTGGATCAACTTTTGCAAAATTTTTATTAAAAAATTCGTCATGCAAAATTGTCATATTTAGTAGAGATGAAAAAAAACAATTTGATTTGAGTCAAGAGCTAAAAAATAACAGAGTAAAATATTTTATAGGTGATGTGCGTGATTACAAAAGTGTAAACTCTGCTTTATCGCAAAGGGTTGATTATGTTTTTCATGCAGCTGCTCTTAAACAAGTTCCCTCTTGTGAATACTTTCCTTTAGAAGCTATTAAGACAAATATTTTAGGTGCAGAAAATGTTATGGATGCTGCAACATCTAATAATGTAAAAAAAGTGGTGTTATTGAGCACTGATAAATCGGTATATCCAATTAATTCTATGGGTTTAACAAAATCTTTGATGGAAAAAATAATGATTTCTAAAAGCAAAAATAGTTCCAAAACTAGTTTTGTTGCAACTAGATATGGAAATGTTATGGGTACCAGAGGTTCAGTTATTCCTTTATTTATTGATCAAATAAGGAAAGGTAAAAATTTGACAGTTACTAATTCCAATATGACAAGATTTTTGATGTCTATAGAAGAATCTGTGTATTTAGTATTACATGCTTTAGTAAATGTTGAAAATGGTCATATTGTAGTCCAGAAATCACCAGCAGCAAGCGTACATACTTTAACCAAGTCATTAATAAAAATTTTTAATTCAAAATCAAAAATTAAGATAATAGGAACAAGGGGAGGGGAGAAACATCACGAAGTTTTGGTTTCCAAAGAAGAGATGAGTAGAGCAAAATCTTTTAAAAAATTTTATGATATACCTCCAGAGACCAACGAAATAGAAAATGATAAATATTTTTTTAAAGGAAAAAGTGATAAATTAAAAAAAGATGAATATTCCTCAAGTAATACTTTTCAATTAAATGTTGACAAAACAATACTTAAATTGAAAGAGAGTTTACTTGTAAAAAATTTGCTGAAATTATGATCACAAATGTTAATTTTGAAAAACTTTTTTATTAGTTTTTTAACATTTCTTGGAATGTTAAAAAATGCTTTTTATCCAAAAAAAAAAAATAAAATATTTATATTTCACGAAATAGAAAAGAAAAATTACAAAAAATTTTATAAAGTTATCAAATATATACAATCAAAATATGAAATTATAAATCCTGAAAAAAAATTCAATACTGATGGCAAAGTTAGTCAAGCAATTATTACATTTGATGATGGTTTTCTTTCACAGTATGAGTGCACCAAAAAATATTTGGATAAAGAAAATATTAAAGCAATTTTTTTCGTAATTTATGATTTTATGAACATAAATTCTAAAAAAAAACACAGAGAATTTTTATTGAAAAACTTAAAAATAAAACCTCAATATATTAATAATAAAGAGTTTAAAAATATGAATTTTAGAAATTTTCAATCATTGATTAAAAATGGGCATACTATTGGATCTCATACATTGAGTCATCCAAATTTGAAAAAAATATGTAAAGAAAAGTGTAAAATAGAAATTTTAAAAAGTAAGGTTTCAATTTCAAAGAAACTTGGAGTTAAAAAGATAAATAACTTTGCAATTACATTTGGTGGCATTAATTATTTTAATCCATACGTGTTGAAGCTATGTAAAAAATATTATAAGTCGACTCACACCGGAATAAGGGGATCAAACAATAATAGTCATAGAGTGTTTTTTAGAGAAAATTGTGATTTAAACAAAGACTTTAAAGAAATTAAATTCTTGATAGATGGCTATGCAGATTTATATTACGTTTTTGATAGAATTAAATTAAAATTTTACAATTTTATTTCACATAAGTGTTAAAATATACTCCATTTATAAATGTATTTGAACTTGTTTTATCTTTTATAAAAAAGTTTTCCTTAAATAGTTTTTTTGCATCAACTGTATCAAGTTCAGGTACAAAAGATGTAGTTCAATTTATCTCAAGATCATCTTGGTTTATTTTACTAGTTGCCATGATCAAACAGGACAAAACAAAAAAAAAGTTAAATATTTGGTTGCCTAGTTATTACTGTGATGATCCAATTTTTTTATTAAATAAACTAGATGTAGAAATAAACTTTTATGATGTTGATGATAAACTTGAAATTATATCTGACAGTATAAAATTTATTGAAAAAAAAAATATGCCACCAGACATTATTGTAATATGTAATTTTATTGGAAAAACTTTTAGTGACGAAGAACAATTAAACTTTTGTCAATTAAAAAAAAAATATGGATCCTGGTTAATTCAAGATGCAACTCATTGTATTGATATTAATGATGTAGATAGTAAGTTTAGTGATTTTACTTGTTTGTCACCCTACAAATTTTTTTCACTTCCATTTGGTTCCTTGTATTACACAAACTCAAAATTTTTAGAAAAAAATTCAATATCTTTTTTAAAAAATGAAAAATTAACAATAGAATATTTAGAAAAAAAATTAGAAAATATTAA